>CANEZU010000017.1 GCA_947444255.1 Flavobacteriaceae bacterium
GACATCTGGGACTTATTTCGGGTATCGCTCCTATTCTTGGATTTATCGGAACTATTTCAGGTGTAATCAAGATTTTCCACACCATATCTTCTACTGGGAATTTAGACATTCAGAGTATATCGGGTGGATTATATGAAAAAATGATCAGTAGTGGCGCAGGACTCGTTGTAGGGGTTATTGCTTATTCTGCTTATCACTTGTTTAATATCATGATTGACGGATTTGCCCTTAAAGCGCAAAAACAAACTTTAGAAATTATCAACATCATTCAAGAACCTCACAATGGCAATTAAAAGAAACAGACGTTTTCAGGCTGAAATTCCAACTTCATCTATGAGCGATATCATGTTCTTTTTGTTTTTGTTTTTTCTTATTATTTCTACTTTGGCCAATCCAAATGTAATAAAACTGACTTTGCCCAAAGCTTCCTCTAACGAAACAACAAACAAAGACCATCTTACGCTTTCCGTCACCGAAGACAAAGTATATTTCGTGAATAAAGTAGAAGTCCCTTTTGACCAATTAGAACAGACTTTATACGAAAAAACAACAGCTTCTAATGACAAAATTGTAGTAGTTCGTGTTCCTGCAGAGAATAAAGTGCAAGATTTAATTGACTTGATGCAAATGGGGGTTAAACTGAAACTGAATTTCGTAATTGCCACCGAAAAATAAAATACATTTCTAAAAGCCCTTCCTATCATGGGCTTTCCTAATTTAGTTTTACTTCTAAACAAATTGAATTGAGCCGTTTTACTATTCCTCTTTCTATAAAAACGATATTAAAATGGACGGCCATTTGCCTGATTATTGGAATTTGCTCTGGTTCAGCCTCCGCTCTTTTTTTAGTCGCCTTAAATTGGGCTACCAACTATAGAGAAAACCATACCTGGATTATTTGGCTCTTGCCAATAGGAGGTCTCCTAATTGGTCTTTTATATCATTATTTCGGAAAATCAGTTGCAAAAGGAAACAACCTTATTCTCGAAGAATACGAAAATCCTCAAAATACCATTCCTTTAAAAATGGCTCCATTAGTTTTGATCGGAACACTAATCACCCACCTTTTTGGAGGTTCTGCCGGGCGCGAAGGCACAGCGGTGCAAATGAGCAGCGCGATTGCTGATCAGTTCACTTCCCTTTTCAAACTAAATCCTTCCGAACGAAAAACAATTTTAATCCTTGGTATCAGCGCTGGATTTGCCTCTATTTTTGGAACACCAATAGCCGGAGCAATCTTTGCCTTGGAACTTCTCTATTTTAGTAAAATCAATTTAAGAAGCGGAATTATGTCTTTTATAGTAGCTTATATCGCCTATTTTGTTGTAGAATTTTGGCAGGTAAAACACACGCAGTATAGCATTCCTATCCTTCCTGACTTTAGCATTTCTGTTTTATTTTGGATACTGCTTTCCAGTATTTTTTTCGGACTTGCTGCCATGATTTTTTCCCGAACAACTCATTTTTGGGCACTTTTATTTACTAAATTTATTTCCTATCCTCCCCTGCGTCCTTTTATCGGAGGATCCATTCTAGCCCTCGTTTTATATTTAATGGGATCCAATAAATTCATCGGCTTGGGAATTCCAACCATTGTAGAGGCCTTTCAAAATGCGAATACCAATTATGACTTCCTTTTAAAAATACTTTTTACTGGTTTCACTTTAGGCGCGGGCTTCAAAGGTGGCGAAGTAACTCCCCTATTCTTTATCGGGGCTACTTTAGGAAGTGCTCTATCTGTATATATTCCTTTGCCTATTGCCCTTTTGGCGGGTCTGGGTTTCGTAGCCGTATTCTCAGGAGCAACACATACGCCCATAGCCTGTACTTTTATGGGCATGGAATTATTTGGCTATGAATCGGGTATCTATATTGCTATAGTCTGTTTCCTTGCTTATTTTGCTTCGGGTTCTGTTGGGATTTACAGCTCCCAAATTCTAAAGGGACCAAAAGCACTTTTCTATCAGAAATGGAATAGAAAAAATACGATGAATTTATAAAAACAGAATCTTAGTTTATTCAAAAATCATTTCAAGTTTAGACTAAAAAAATGTAAATTCGCAACCTATGAAAAAGGAAGATATTAAAGCACTCGAATTAGCACTCTCTAGTCCAAAAAAAATAGCAATAATCCCTCACAGAAGTCCCGATGGTGATGCGATGGGCTCTACTCTTGCATTATATCATTTTTTGATAAAGCTAAATCACATTCCTACGGTAATTGCTCCTAATGATTTTCCCGATTTTCTAGCTTGGATTCCAGGCTCAGAATCGGTTATGATCTTTGAAAAAGACAAAGAAGCGGCTACCCGAGTTTTAAAAGAAGCCGATATTGTTTTTACTCTTGATTTCAATGCCTTACACCGAACCGGTGAGATGGAACACGTATTGAATAAACTGGAATCGGTATTTGTTATGATTGATCACCATCAAAGTCCTGACAATTATGCGCAATTTACCTATTCGGATACCCAATTTGGTTCAACCTGTGAAATGATTTTTAATTTCATCGAAGCCCTTGGTAAAAAAGAATTAATAGACAAAACAATCGCTACTTGCATTTATACCGGAATTCTAACCGATTCGGGTTCTTTCCGTTTTCCAAAAACTACCGGAACTACCCACCGAATCATAGCCGATCTAATAGATATTGGTGCCGAAAACACAACAATCCCAATTCTCCTTTTCGATAATAATTCCTATGACCGATTACAATTGCTGGGAAGAGCCCTGCAAAATATGAAGGTTTTTCCGGATTATAAAACTACCTATATCTCCCTTTCTCAAAAAGAACTCGATGAGTTTCATTATGTAAAAGGAGATACCGAAGGAATTGTTAATTATGGACTTACGATAAAAGGCATTATTTTTGCAGCAATTTTTATTGAACATAAAGATGAAAATATTATTAAGATTTCTTTTCGTTCTCAAGGGGATTTTGATGTAAACCAATTCGCCAGAGATCATTTTCAGGGAGGTGGACATATAAATGCCGCTGGTGGAAAATCAAATTTATCTTTAGCCGATACCATCGCAAAATTTGATAAATTGCTTTCGGAAATAAAAATATAAAGAAATATGAATAACTACAAACAACTGCTAATCTTAGTTTTTGGATTTGCCCTTTTAACTTCTTGTTCACAGCAACAACAAGCGCGTAGACCCATTTCACAGTCCTCAGGAACTTTCATGAAAGAGTCTGTAGTCCGAAATAAAAAACTGGTTTCGGCCGAAGAGTTAAAAATTGATTCCATTATAAAAAGTGATCCCACTAATAAATACATCGCTTCTGATAAAGGATATTGGTACCGCTATGATGTCAAAAATACACAAGATACACTGAAACCTAAAAAAGGGGATGTCGCGCATTTTAACTACGAAATTAAAGATTTAGATGGGAATGTGATATATTCGGAAATAGAATTAAGACCGCAAACCTATCATGTAGATAAAGAACAAAAAATCATCATCGGTTTAAGGCACGGAATTAAATTAATGCACAAAAATGAAACAATAACATTTCTCTTCCCTTCCCACCTAGCCTATGGTTATCACGGTGATGACAGAAGAATAAGTCATAATGTACCCTTACTGATAACCCTAACGCTAACTGATTTAGCCAAAGAAAATAATATAGCAACCGAATAATTAACATCCGAAATGAAAAAGAAAATAATTCTAATCCTGCTTGCAATTACCGCCTTCTACTCTTGTAAAGACGAACATGCTAATCTGCCAGATGGCTTATACGCTGATATCGAAACGAGCAAAGGACCTATTATCCTCCAACTTGAATTCGAAAAAGCGCCAATAACGGTGGCTAACTTTGTTAGTTTAGCCGAAGGTAAAAATACTTTTGTAAACGATTTATACAAAAACAAACCGTTTTTTGATGGTTTAAAATTCCATCGCGTGATTCAGGATTTTATGATTCAAGGGGGTGATCCTCTCGGAAACGGTTCTGGTGACACCGGTTACAAATTTAAGGATGAAATTACCGACTTGCAATTTGACAAAGGCGGAATCCTGGCTATGGCCAATTCAGGACCAGCTACAAATAGTAGCCAGTTTTTTATCACTCACGTTGAAACTCCCTGGCTCAATGGAAAGCATACCATTTTTGGTCATGTCGTAGAAAAAGGAATGGAAACAGTAAACAAAATTGTACAGGACGATGCCATTTTGAAAATTACTATCATCCGAAAAGGAAGTGCAGCTAAGAAATTTAATGCCGTTAAAACTTTCAATTACTTTTTTACTCATGAGGCTGAAAACTTGAAAAAACAAGTACTTATTGATGCCCAAAACAAAAAAGTATACGATGCCAAATACAAAGCGGTAAAAGAAAAAAAAATAGCTTATTTTCAAGCCGCTAAAAAAACAGCAAAAACTTCAAATACAGGTTTAGTCTATGCTATTACATCAAAAGGGAATGGTAAAAAACCAGCTGCCGGAGCTACTATTTTCATTAACTATTCTGGATTTCTCGAAAATGGTGAGATGTTTGACAGCAGTGTGGAATCCGTTGCCAGAGAATTTGGAAAATTTGACCAACAAAGAGCCAATGCCCGCCAGTATGCTCCAATTCCTTTTGAAGCCAATAGAAAAGACGGGATGATTCCCGGTTTTGTAGAAGGCCTAGGAAAAATGACTTTTGGCGATAAAGCAATTTTATTTATCCCTTCAAGACTTGCCTACGGAGCTCAGGGTGCCGGAAATGTCATTCCGCCAAATACAAATATTATATTTGAAGTCGAATTACTAGAAAGTATGCCCAAACAATAATAAATAAAAAAGGGAATAAACCTGAAAATCCCGGCTATTGCAAAAAAAGTAAGGACCTATAAACCACCAGGAATGAAATTAAAACTGATTGTTTTATTATTTTTAGGAATGATAAATGCGAACGCTCAAATCACTAAAAAACCAATTGCAAAAAAAACAACAACGACCGCACCACTAAAGAAACCTACGACCCCAGTGAGTGAGGGTATTTTTGCCGAAATTGAAACCTCAAAAGGAAAAATAAGCCTTCAACTCGAATATAAGAAAACACCCCTTACTGTCGCTAATTTCGTAACTTTAATTGAAGGAACTAATATTTTTGTAACAGACGAAAAATTAAAAGGCAAACCTTTTTACAACGGATTAAAATTCCACCGCGTGATCAAAGATTTTATGATTCAAGGAGGTGATCCTGCCGGAAATGGATCCGGTGGTTGCGGATTTAATTTTAAAGATGAATTTGTACCCGAATTGAAATTTGACAAAGGCGGAATTTTAGCTATGGCCAATTCCGGACCTGCAACAAACAGTAGCCAGTTTTTTATTACACACAAGGATACTCCTTGGCTGAATGGGAAACATACTATTTTTGGTCATGTTGTTAGTGGAATGGACGTGGTAAACGCAATCGCTCAGGACGACATCATTACTAAAATAACGGTTGTCCGTAAAGGTGCTGAAGCCAAAAAATTTGATGCATCAAAAGTTTTTATTGACTATTATGCCAACAAAGCAGAAGACCAAAAGAAACAAACAGCAATTGATGCTGAAAATAAAGCAAAACAAAATGCTGCCCAAGCTGAAGCAGCTCGTGCTTACAACGAAAAATACGCTCCTGTAAAAGCCGATAAAGTAAAATACCTAGCCGATCTTAGAGCAACTGCTACAAAATCAGCAACTGGTTTAGAATATAAAATTATTAAAATGGGTACCGCAAAAAAACCTGTAGACGGAACTACTTTTTACATTCACTATGCCGGTTATCTCGAAGACGGAACTTTATTTGACAGTAGCTATGAAGAGGTTGCTAAAGCCTATGGCAAATTTGATGAAAACAGAGCCGCACAAAATGGCTACAGCCCTTTTCCTTTTCAAGCAGGTAAAAAAGACGGCTTGATTCCTGGTTTTCTGGAAGGGGTAAATGCATTGTCTTTTGGAGATAAAGCAGTCTTATTCATCCCTTCTAATTTAGCTTACGGAGAACGTGGAGCAGGTGGTGTTATTCCGCCAAATGCAAATATTATTTTTGAGGTAGAAATGTTTGAAACTGCACCTGTGGCTGTTCCAAAACAATAATTACTTCTTAAACCTAAAAAAAGGGATTTACTTGAACAGTAAATCCCTTTTTTATTTTATTTGCTTTTGAACTTCCAATCAAATTCGTCTTTTTCATTAATGATGGCTCCTATTTCAACTTTTACAACCTCATCGAATTCCGTTTGAAGGATAATCCAATGGTCTTCGTTAAAATAATTCTCAAAAGTATCAAAGGATTCCTGGCTAAATTTTGCTAGTCCTTTCTGATTCAACGATTTCGTTACTTCACTAATTTTTCGACCAATTAAAGCATTCCCGAATAATTCTAAATTCGGAGCCGAAGCTACGATATAACCCAATTTAAATTCTTCTTCCTTATAAAAAGTAAGACGCATTTTTTGAGCACTATAGGCAAAAACAATATTCTCGTCTTCGTCTTTATAATTTCGATCCGGTTTACCGTAAAGGGCAATAACATCATTTTGCTTCATTCCAAAAAGAAGCTTGTCAATACCATTTTTTAGGTTTATTTTCATAACTGATTTATTTTTCAGCAAAGTTCGTAAAGTTTTTCTCAAAAATTACATTCCACCACACCGGATTTCAATAATAATCTTTTCGAATCCCAAGCCTGATTATAAGGCCATTTCTGGATAATCAATATATCCTTTTTCGGTAGCGGTATAAAAAGTATTTTGATCCGGAGTATTTAAGGCGGCATCACTTTTAAAACGAGCTACTAAATCAGGATTAGCTAAAAAGGGAACTCCATAAGCTACTAAATCAGCATAACCGTCTTCGATAACTTGAATACCACTTTCTTTATTGAAACTTTTGTTGATAATTAAAGTCCCTTGATACAGCGGTCTAAAATGTTTGGCAATTTCAGCAACAGCAAATGGAACATCTTCTACAGGTGTAAAAGGCTCGGTCAAATGCACATAAGCCAATCCATAATCGTTTAGTTTTTTAACGATATATTCATGTGTTGGAATAGTATCAACATCAACCATCATTCCTTGTGCATTGTGCATAGAAGGATTTAAACGAACTCCTACTCTGGAATAATCAATTACACCTTCCAAAGCATCTAATATTTCAAATAAAATACGCGCTTTATTTTCGGTTGATCCACCATATTCATCCGTACGATGATTCGAATAGCCATTAAAAAACTGATGCATCAAATAACCATTTGCAGCATGCAATTCAACTCCGTCAAAACCTGCTTCTACAGCATTCGTTGCGCCATTTTTAAAATCCAATACCGTTTGTTTGATATCTTCAATAGTCATTTCTTTGGGTACAACCGTATCTACAAAACCATTATTGGTAAACGCTTTTGCAAAGGGATTGATCGCTGAAGGTGCATGTGGCAATTCACCATCGTGCAAATCAGGATGCGACAAACGACCCGTATGCCACAATTGAGCAAATATTTTTCCACCTTTATCATGAACTGCAGTTGTCACTAATTTCCAAGCCTGAGTTTGGGCGGCACTGTGAATAGCGGGTACATTGATAAAACCAACTCCCTTTGGACTGATAAAAGTTCCCTCTGAAATAATTAAACCGGCTGTAGCTCTTTGTGCATAATAAGTAGCAGTAAGTGCTGTAGCAACATTTTCACTGTTATCAGAACGACTTCGGGTCATAGGAGCCATGATCATTCTGTTTTTTAAAGTAATATCCCCCAATTGATAAGGTTGAAATAATTTTGAATCGCTCATTTTAATTTATTTAATTTTAGTACTATTTGTGTTTTTTGCTAGTTCGAAACCACTGACTATCTAACATCTGAAAAAATATGCCCTACTGCTTCCCGAACTTCTGAATCGATAGTTTCAATACAGATTTCTTTACTTAATTCATCATTATTTTTCGTCTTCTTTCTGCTCACTCTTGCCAACTTAGAATGGGGCAAAAGCGGTTGAAGAGTGCCGAATAAAGACAAAGTACTAATAGGCTTATCTTCCTCAGCGATAAGGATAACAATTTTGCCCGTTGCAACTTTTTGGATTGTATTTGCTATTTCAATATTGGTACAACAATAACCCAATACAATAATAACATCTGCTTCCCAACTTGCATCTCGGGCACAATTCATCAGTTCAACATTCACAACTGCTGTATTCCTGCACATCTGATCGTGCAGAATTAAAAGCTTTTCCGTTTCTTCATCAAACAATAAAACAGAAAAGCGCTCGGCCAATTGTTTTGCCAACGAAATACCGCTCTCTTCAGTAGCTCCGATAATTGCAATGGTTTGTACTAACAACACTTTGATTTTTATTTTACAAAGTTACTGCTGATCTCCGGAAACTTCCTTGAGCTAGGATAACTAATTCCATTGATATGGATCAAGAGAATCTATATCCGAAGCGAAATCTGCTTGCGAATCCGACTCAATGTTTCTGGGGTAAGTCCCAGATAAGAAGCAACCATATGTTGGGGAACCCTTTGAATAATACCAGGATAAGTAGTGGTGAAATGAATGTATTTCTCCTCGGCAGTTTCGGTTAATGTAGAACTGATGCGAGACTGCATGGCGATATAAGCATTTTGAAGTAACATTCTTTGATAACGCTCAAACATCGGAACGGCATCCATCAAAGCTTCTCTGGCAGTTGTAGTTAGTAAAAGTAATTCCGAATTTTCTACCGCTTCTATGTTATAAGTTGAAACAGTCCCACTGAGAAAACTATACAAATCACTAATCCACCAGCCTTCAATCGCAAACTGAACCAGGTGTTCATTTCCTTTTTCATCGACCGTATAAGATCGTAACACACCTTTTTCTATAAATGCGTTATAGGTAGAGCTATTGCCTTCCTGTAAAAGAAACTGCTTTTTTCGTAATTTTTTGGGGATAAAAAAAGTCTTGCAAAGCTCAAGTTCCGCTTCGCTAAGAATTACTTTTTCCTGAATGCTTTTGAAGAGTTGTTCGAACATAGTTGCAGGAAAAAAGTGGTTAATTGTGGATTGCTATTCTGGCAAAGGAAACTTAAATAGCAACCAATTCAAAGGGATATTCAAAAACGATTACAGTCAAGCTAAAAGCTAGTCGTTCATTTCGTCATAACGAACCGGAATCTGGGGATCGTAAAGTGGACATTTGAATTCTGTCTCCATCGTTTCTACCAACAAATTCATAGTTTTTCCTTCGGTTCCGTAGCAATCAATATGAATACTTATCGGACTGGCTTTGATTTGAAAAGCGCCTGGGCCATTATTGTTTTTCCAACTGTTTCCATCGACTTTCTCCCAACTTGAAAACAAACTGTTAATTCTGTTCAGAATTACAGCCGCAGGTAGCGCCTCTAATCCTACTACTTCCTGTTCCAATTCAAGCGCTTCATACACTTCCTGATGGTTCAGATAAATACCTTCTGCATATCTCCAAAAAACTAATTCGTACATCTATTTCTTAATTTAAAAGGAAAACCAACTGCTAAAAACACAGCAGTCTTAATATTCGAAAGTCCCGTATTCACTGCTAATAGTCAGTTTTTTTGTATCAGCAGCTGTTACGCTACCCACAATCTGTGCTTCAACACCATACGATTGTGAAATAGCAATAATATCCGCTGCGATCGCTTCAGGAACATAAATTTCCATACGGTGACCACAATTAAAAACCTGATACATTTCTTTCCAATCGGTTTTAGACTGTTCTTGTATTAATTTGAATAAAGGCGGAACGGGGAATAAATTATCTTTGATAACATGAAGATTCTCAATAAAATGTAGAATTTTCGTCTGAGCACCTCCACTACAATGTACCATTCCGTGAATTTCTTTTGGAGAATACTTGGACAAAATAGCTTTGATAATCGGTGCATAGGTTCTCGTTGGAGAAAGTACAAGTTGACCGGCATCTATTGGAGAATCGACTACAGCATCCGTTAATTTTACTTTACCGGAATAAATTAATTCTTCGGGAACAGCAGCATCAAAACTTTCTGGATATTTCTGGGCCAGATAGTTATCAAATACATCATGTCGTGCCGAAGTTAGTCCATTGCTTCCCATGCCTCCATTATAGGATTTCTCATATTTGGCCTGACCAAAAGAAGCCAAACCTACAATCACATCACCGGCCTGGATATTGGCATTATTAATGACTTTAGATCGTTTCATTCGGGCAGTAACAGTCGAATCTACTATGATGGTTCGAACAATATCGCCCACATCGGCCGTTTCTCCACCAGTTGAATGAATGCTTACGCCAAAGGTGTTCAGCTCGGCAATCAGTTCTTCGGTTCCGTTGATAATCGCCGATATAACTTCAGAAGGGATTAAATTTTTATTGCGCCCAATTGTCGAGGACAATAGAATATTATCTGTAGCCCCTACACACAATAAATCATCAATATTCATGATTAAAGCATCTTGTGCGATACCTTTCCAAACCGAAACATCTCCGGTTTCTTTCCAATAAATATAAGCTAAAGACGATTTCGTCCCTGCTCCATCGGCATGCATAATCAAACAATAGTCCTCATCTTGAGTCAAATAATCCGGAACTATCTTACAAAAAGCTTGCGGGAATAATCCTTTATCAATATTTTTTATGGCATTGTGTACGTCTTCTTTAGAAGCGGAAACGCCACGAAGTGCATATCTTTTTGAAGTATCTGAACTCATCTGATGGTTTGTTTTTTTCTAGCGCAAATATAGAAACAATTAGCGAATTGAAGAATTAGCAATCGAGGAATTTAGAATAACTAGGAATTTAATTTTCTACAATCCGTATTTCAACCCTTCTGTTCTCTTCGGCTTCGGCTTCTGTTTTTTCAGGAATTGGGTGAATTGGTTTTTGAATACCAAACCCTACATAGCTTAATCGCTTTCTATTAATTTTATTTTGAACTAAAAAAGTATAGACTGCTCGGGCTCTTGAAGTTGAAATATTCTCGATATCTTCAGCCAACTGACAACAAATATGACCCTGAATTTCGATTTTTAAATTCGGATGCTCTTCTAACATACACAATAGTTCATATAAAGCAGGTTTAGAATCTGCAATTATAAAGGCAGAGCGATTCCTGAAATGAATCATCTGTAGTTTTATAATATCCCCTATTTTAGCGGTTTTCGCGATTTCAGTCAGTGTTTGTTGGCTATCATTCGGAATCAGAGCAGAAGCTTTAACTTTCTGTTTTTCGAAATAAACAATCACTTTCCGATTTTCGGATTGTACCAAGGACTGCTCGAAATTTTCTCCAAAACCTTTTTCCTCATAATTATCAGCTATCGGAATACCCGCTTTCTCAACTAGTCCATGAACTACCTCAACCCTTTTTAGAGAAAGACTATCGTTGTATTGATTATTGCCCTTCCAATCACAATAACCATAGATTCGCAGAACATGAACCTCCTTTGAATTACGAATCCAATTATCTAGTTTCAGTTGAGAATCAGCATTTATTTTGGATTGATTAAAATCGAAAAACACCTCAACTTGCTCCTGTGCCAAAGCAGAACTGAATTTTAAAAATAAAAAAAATAATAGGAAATTCGTTTTCATTTGAATATTCTTAGATACGGATCAGGGCTGATTTTCAACAATCATAATTTCAACTCTACGATTTGCAGCTCGTTGCATTTCGTCTTTTTCTGGCAAAGGAAATATCGGCTGTGTACTTCCAAAGCCTTTAAAACTCAATCTTTTCGAATCAATGCCATTGGCGACTAAAAAAAGCTTGATGGCTTTTGCTCTTTGCGTAGAAAGATCAAGCCGGTCATTAGCCATACAACACAAATGCCCCTGGATTTCAATTTTAAGATTTGGATTATTTTGCAATACTACGAGCAATTCATATAATTTAGCCTTTGATTCCGCAACAACAATATAAGTATTAATCACGAAATTAAAGTCGGAGAGTTTTAATTTTTCTCCTACCCTAGCCTCATTCATTTTTTTCATAAAGGCAACGTCCAATTTGTAGGCTGATTTCGTTCCGTTTGGATTATCAAATTCTAGCTTCTCAGGAAATTTCACTGCTGGCCTTTCGGTTTTAGTCTTCTCTTCCGTTAAGCCTAAAATTTCATTTTCCTGGGCTAAATCGGCAGCTTCCAAATAATACAAACTTACTTTTCTATTCTCTGCTTTAATTTTCGAAAGTTGATGCAATTTACCAAAACTCCTGCTTTTAAAATCATCTCTTATTTTGACCTTCGTTTTTAGTATCGAATAAACCGTTTCAATACGGTTCTTGGCTAAAGTATCATTATAAACAATACTTCCATCCTCATCACAGAAACCATAAATTCCAACTACTTTAATTTCCGGATTTACCAATATCCATAAGTCTAAACGCTCCTGTTCTTTCTGATTTAAGGCTTTCTGATCGCTGTCAAAATAAACCGAAAATTGCTTTTGGGCTGAAACAGTCACAGAAATCAACAAAGAAAATACCAATACAAAAACAGCCTTCATTTTTTTTATTTAGAAAACGAAAGTTAATCAATATTTATTGTAATACGAAAGTAAAGCCTGGACTTAATCTGTTTTTGAATTAAAGTCGCTTAAAATTCCTACTCCCAATCGGGCATACTGGCATTGCTAAATAAAATTGTTCGAGACAACAAAGTATTTATATTATATTTTACAATATTTTTAATTGAAAAACCGTCATTAGAGGTATTCGTGAAAATCAATTCGGCTTCATTTGGAGAATAGCGTACATCCAAATCTAATGTTCCATTTGGTTTCTCTACTATAATTTCAGAACTAATACTTCCGCCCAATTGGTATTGAAAAACCCTACTGTCTAATTGTCTGTAACTGGAACTTTCATATTCAGAGACGTCTCTGCTATATATGATTTTTTGACCATTAACAGAGAAATGCAAGCCGCCAATTGCACCTTTGGTTCCATCAATAACCGAATTTGTGATAATCCCTGCAGTATTTATAACATAAATCCCGGCATTATATCCACTAGCATCATTCACTTTCAAAGCAATTTTACTACTATCATTACTCCAGTCGCATTCAGTGATAAACCGCCCGTCTGCAGTTTTGTATAATTGAACTAAACCACTTCCATCACTATTAATCTTATACAATTTGTCAAAATAAGGATAAATAAGCTGACTGCCATTAGCATTCCAACTGAAATTAATATAATCTGAATTGAATCCGGCAACAGGAATGGAATTGGTCACTTTAAAAACACTACTACCGTCAGAATTCATTGTATAAATATGATTTTGGGCACCACTAGCTCGAATAAAGGCAATCTTATTAGACGTATTATTTTTTCGAGGACGCCAACTATTCGTATTCAAACTACTTAGTTCTAATTGCTCCCCAGATTCATTCCCTGAATAAATTACATTATTATCGTTTATCTTTCGTACAAATAAAAATCGTGCATTCGAAAAAGCTTTGGTCTTAAAGGATCGAACCGCACTCATTACTGCTGGATTCACTCCGTCAGAAACAGAAATTTGCCAATAATACGTGCTACTATACGTCAGATCTTTTAATGTAAAATTTGTTGTTTTTAGATCTGTATAGACCAAAACATTGGTGTTCTTATCATTTCTTAAACTGATAGTATAAGTTAAAACATCATTTTCAGGATCCGAACTCGTCCAACTCAAATCCAATTGCAAATTTTGATCAATCGCAGTATCAACAGGCAAAACTAAAACTGGACTACTCGGAGATTTATTATCACTTGTAGAAAGTTTAAGCTCAAAAACCAGACTCGTCGATCCATTGATAAGTACAGTTGCCGCCTCAAATTTGGAAATATAATTTTCTTTTTGGGCTTCAAAGGAATATTGCCCGACCTTTACTTTGGGCAGGCTAAATTTTCCATTCTCATCTGTAAAAACAATACTTGAACCTGGATTTGAAAATACTTTCGCATTAGCAATCGGTTCAAAAGTGACAGCACTAACCACTCTTCCCTCAATCGCTCCAAAATCTTCCCCTATTATCTTTTCCTCACTACAAGAAAAAAGCAATACTAAAAGGGATAAACTAAATTTGAAATAGATATTTTTCATCATAACTGAATTAATTTTTTTGCTGATTGTATTCTTTAATAGGATGTTTTTCTTCTTAGTGGAATACTCTAGTTTTTTTTATTGGACAAATAAAAGGTCAAACCAAAACCAAAACGGTAATAATAATCATCTCGGACTCCTCGAATCATATAGTCTATGTTATCACTAAAATTAAGATTGTGTTCTGCATACATTTTAATTCCTACGGTCTTGGAAGCCATATATTCCAATCCTGCTCCATATTGAAATTTGAAATGAAAATTATCAAAATTTTTATTCTCACCGTATCCAATTCCTCCAAAAATATAGGGACTTAACTTGTCCTTTGGCAATAAAATTAATTCAGCATTAAGGTCAAAAGTAACATAACCCACATCTAAGCGGTCTTTATTAGCCAGCTTAAATGCATTGACAGAAGCACTCAAATTAAAACCCGGTGAGAAAAAAAATTTAAGTGCGCCACGCGCCATAGGCCGAATCAATGGATTGGCATAATCGCCATCCATCAGTGTCGTGCCTCCGCTAAACTCAATCGCAAATTTCTACCTTCTGTTTATTAAATTTCGGCCGTAAATGGCTTTTACATCCGCATCTTCTTTTTCGGCTTCAAATTGGACTAATAAAGAGGCTTCTTTTTCTTTAGAAATATCCGCCTCCCATATTTTATCTTTAATGCCTTCCAAAACAAGAGAGGATACCGCTTTTTCTATAGCTTCTGTTACTGCCATTTGAACGGGTTCATTAGTCGTATACCCAGTTTCAACCTCCAAAAGCCGCTTGAAATTCACATATTTAAAAAGACTTTGATCGATCGCCTGTGAAAGTATTGTTTTAGATACATAAATAGATTTCATTATTTTTCCGTTCGAAGTAGAAACCATTCTCAGATATATAGTTACTCGGTCTTGACGGTACCGTACTGAACCCCCTGCACCAAAATAGCGAGCGCCAAATCCCCCTGTTATTATATTCGAATCATACGAAATAATTCCGCCTTCAAGCAATACACCTGCATAAAGTAAGGGCGTCAATTGAGTATCATTTGGATTCGTGCTTTTGGAATATTCCTGCCGCGTAGACCGAATCAAATTTCGCTCTTGAAGTAAATTACCTATATTTTCGCGCTCTATAGGAATAAACCATTTAGAATCCTCTAAAGCTTTTATTAAAACTGAGGTAGCGCCCTGCGTTACAGCAGTGCTAAAGGTACTTCCATTTTCGGCTGCCTTATATTGTCCGGTTTGATCTCTGAATTTATAAATAGCAACTACAATTGGCGATTTGGCCTTTGGTAATGCTTTCAATAGTGAAGTTGCTGGCGTGCTTTCGCCAATTATTGCATTTTCAACTCCTGTAGGTTGGTTGTAAAAAGCTCCACAACCTGAAATAAAAAAAAGAATCAGTATTGCAAAGTAGAATGGGAATCGCATAATATTAATTTGGAATGATTACTTGGGTTTGATCTCCGGTAGTCGTGTCTAATATATCAATGGTCAATCCTCCCGCAGAAGGATAAACTTCAATGGCCAAACTTCCAAAAGTATAACTTCCTATGGCTATACCATTGGTTCCAAATTGTTGCGTGAACAAGGATCTGGATACTTGGTTGAGCAATTGAGAATTTAAATTTTCAGTGAAAATCTGTAATTCTGTCTTTTGAATCGGACTATTGTTCTTTGCTGTAAAAGTGTTTTGAGCGTCAGCCGAATTTTGAAGGTATTGATAATTAAAGGTGTCTCCTCCAAAATTTGGATTTCTTGGCTTGTATACCAATGCTTGCCCGTTTACCGAAACAGCTAAAAAAAATAGAAATAGTGTGATTAAAAACGGCATGATAATGGGTGTAAAATTAATATTGAATAAAAGATTTACTTTGCTTTTCCAAATCTTTCAAATAAACATAAGTAGCATAAACCGATCTCTTGGCCATCTCACTGAGATATTCCTCATCGGGTCGGGCCATAAATTCATAAATAACTTCAGTAGCTAAAGTGATGCTTATTTTAGTATTTCGGGCAAAACTGAATTCTTCAACTAGACTAATGATTTGGCTCGCGTTTATTTTTTTATCCATGTATTCCGAATAATAAAGATCATAAAAATCTTTGCCGGCTTTGGTTTTTGTATTGTCTGATATAATTCCTCGCATTTCAAATCCATCTACAGGAAGAGCCGCTATGGATTCTTTTTTTTTTCATCCCCTAGTACCAATCGATCCTTGCCTATTAATTGTAGTTTTTCATCATAAAATAAAAGTAAAACGATAACTTCGTCCTCGGAACTCAAATTGACCTGAGTACTTGATAAATTTTTTGTTTCACTAGCAGCTAAAGTAGATAATCCTTCCTGGGCAGTATTAGACTGATTACTCCCTTGCTTACTTTTTTTTATCACCGATAATTTATACGAAAAACTCTGAACGATAGTTGATAAATTCTCAGCATTAGCCGTAATTTTAATACTTCCTTCTATTTCCTCCGTTTGAATACCCGCCTTCACAACCGTATTGCTAGTTTGAGAAAAACTAAGCATACTTGAAAGTAAAAAAATAAAAAGGGCAATTGGAAAACTGATTTTCATGATTCTTTTAATTATTAATAATTAGTACCGAAGCGCCATTTCCAGATTGACTCACTTTCATCTCTTTTGAAATAGAATTAGTACCATATGATTGGATACTTTGATTGTTATCGCGCTGCACAAAATCCATATTCACCTCATAAGGAGTTCGAGATGCATAATCTCTAATACTATTATTTTGACCTTCTTGAACGATGCGGGCTTGAATTGAGCGGGCTTGTTTTTCGAAAATAATTTCGTTTTCATTTCCCTTCTGAGAAATAAAAACAGCCGTATTTTCTGATTTTAAATTCGTTTTAACGCTATTATAATCGCCTATTTGTTCTATATAAATTCCATTCTGTAAAGAGGAATTTGCTATCGAAATCGGTTTCAAATTCGTATTTAGTTCCGAAAAAAAATAGGCTGTGGTTTCCTTCGAATCAAAAAGGGAGGTTCCCGATTCACTGTATCTCTCGTTTTGGTCTTCTTGTGAAAAACAAACCTGAGAAAGTATAAAAATAACCCAAACGAATATAATTTTTGATAAAACCATAAGATTGCTATTTAAATAATACAGATGAGATAATACATTTTATTGTAACTATCTCATCTGATATTAATGTATCACTCTAGAAAGAATAATTAGTGATTAATTGATTAATTATGATTATGACCATGACCATCATGATCATCTCCTCCTGGCATTGAACTTCCACTTCCTGATCCATTAGATTGGTTTACATTAGAATAATTTCCGTTACCATTTTGATAAACATCACTAGCATGAGCACTACCATTTTGATAAACATCACTAGCATTATAATTACCATATTGAGTTGTAGTAGCATAGTTATCTTGCCCTTTTTGATCAGTATAGGCACGATTGTGATCTCCCCATGCCTGATAAGTCACAGCATCATTATCTTTACCGTCTTGAACTGTTTCCGAAAGATTATTATTTCCTGATTGTGTTTGCAACGATACATTATCATCTCCCCCTTTTTGTGTAGAGGTAGCACTATTGTAATTACCAGTTTGAACTTGTTCAGAATAGTTTTTATCACTACCGTCAATTTGATTAATTCGAGCTAAATTATTATTCCCTGTCTGAGATTGTAAAGCAACAAGATCATCTCCATATTGAAAAGCTCTTGCTTCATTTGAATTTCCACCTTGTGTAATTCGGGAATCATTATCCATACCTACTTGATCAATTCTGGTATAGTTAAAATCACCATTTGTATTAACCTTTGCATAATTGTCATGACCAACCTGATCTACATCAGAATTATTTGAACTTCCAACTTGACTAATTACAGCATCATTACTTTGAGCCATCGCTACTGAACCTACTAATAGCATCGCGGAGATGCTTAAAAAAACTTTTTTCATAATAAATATATTTAATGGTTTATATTACATTTTATTATGTAGGTTTTTAAAAAAATGATGGGGAATCATCCTTAAAGAAAATAAGAAATTTATTATTTTTCTTTCCTCTTAAACAAATGTAGAAGGACTCCTTTTAAACATTCCCAATTTTTATAGCTGATTTTCAATCGATTCCATTTTTTCGATTAAAACCCATTATATTCGGTTAAAATACATTTTTATCGTTTTTTTAGTAGGAATAAAACTATATATCGAAAAATAATAGTCTTTTATATTAATAAAATTACATATATAGCATTTATTATGTTAACACGATCCTTCATTGTTTGTCGTTTGGCTTAAACTGCAAACTAAAAACAAATTGAGCGGTCTGCTTTATAAAAATTATACTTCCAAATAGAGATTAGTTCATAATACTAAAGTCCAGATTCTGCTCTTTATCCCAAAAAAACACCCAATTTTTAATACAAAAACACCGCTAATCCCCCTTTTAAATTTAAAATTTAAAAAAGTAAACAAAAAAAAAGCTGTCTTATTAAGACAGCCTTCTCTAAAATATTTAAAAAAATACTATTTTGTAAACAACAACTCTCTGTATTTAATTAAGGTCCAAGTTTCATCATCTACTAATAATTCTAATTTATCACAGTGATTACGTATCACTTCAAAATAAGGTTTTACATCATTGCAATAGGCTTCTGCCATTTTCTGTGCATCCGTAATGGCATTCGCTCTTTTTCGGGCTTCTGTCATTTCCTCTACCTTCGAATTGATGCCTTCGATATGTCCCGAAATCTCACGAATCAATATAATTTGCTCTTTTCCGATTTTCTCAAACTCAGCACCAAAGATTTCTTTCAATCCTTTTACATTTTCAATAAGCGTGTTTTGATAGCGAATAGCCGTCGGAATGACATGGTTCTGAGATAAATCGCCTAAAACACGTCCCTCAATTTGAATCTTTTTAGTGTATTCTTCCAATTCAATTTCATAACGGGCTTCAACCTCAATATGATTCATGATACCCATTTCAGAAAATAAATCCAAAGCTTGTTTAGACGCTCTGGCTTTCAAAGCTTCCGGAGTGGTTTTAAAATTACTCAATCCTCTTTTACCAGCCTCGATCTCCCAAGCTTCACTATATCCGTCTCCTTCAAAAAGAATTTTTTTAGATACCTTAATATATTCTCTCAATACATTAAAGATGGCATCATCCTTCTTCATGTCTTTGGTTTCAATCAAAGTATCCACTTCTTTTTTGAAATCCTTCAATTGCTTAGCAACAATTGTATTTAATGTAGTCATCGCATTCGAACAGTTGGCAGAAGAACCTACCGCTCTAAATTCAAATTTATTACCCGTAAAAGCAAAAGGAGAAGTTCTATTTCTATCGGTATTATCCAAAAGTACATCCGGAATCTTACCAACAACATTTAATTTTAAATCTGTTTTTTCTTCTGGCGATAATTTTCCAGCAGTTACACCTTCTAATTCTGCCAATACTTTAGTCAACTGTTCTCCAATAAAAACAGAGATAATAGCGGGCGGAGCTTCATTGGCTCCCAATCGGTGATCATTACTGGCAGTGGCTATAGCACCCCGCAATAAAGCTTCGTAATCATTAACGGCTTTAATGGTATTAATAAAGAAAGTCAAAAACTGCAAATTGCTCA
>CANEZU010000018.1 GCA_947444255.1 Flavobacteriaceae bacterium
GAGCGCCTGGAGCGGAAAGTTCTCCTCCGTTGTATGCCTTAGGAAGTCCTAAATAAGCACCTATACCTGTAAGAGTTAACGTCCCTGCATTGGCATCATAAACATAGGATGCAGCATTGGATCCATCATGAGGAGCTACGGGTGCGCCACAAGCATCACCTGCTCCACTTTGCCATCCTTCATTAAAAGTTTGAGCTCCCAATACATTACTAAAGGATCCGTCAGAATTAAACACATATTCGTCATCAAAAAGACAAGCTCTGGCTGTTATATCTCCTATAGAATTTGACCACCAACCGATATCGCCTTTTCCGCCTCCAACTCCAAGAGCTCCAGCTTGAGGACTTATTTTCCAGGTTCCCTCAAGGGTTTGTGAATTACCTAATGAACTTATCATTAGAATAATTAATAAAGTAATTTTTTTCATAAATAAAAGTTTTTAGTTGAATTTCAAATATATAAGACTATTCAATAGGAAAACTTTAACAGCGGTATATAAAAACTATACAAAATAAGTAAATGCCTACTGCCTATAAAAAGTAGCGATTTCAAACTATATCGATAGAGTTAGACTGTTACAACAACAGAAATTTAATTTAAATAGTATCGATATGATGTGTTAATGTATAGGTAAAGTTAATCCTGAAAAATCGATTTCTATTATATTAAATAAATTATTGAATTAAATAACATCTAAAAAGAGCTATCCTTACATTTATTAATAAAATAATAACAATTTTATAAATATGAAATCCCTAATAAATTCATAAAACTACTTCGTATCTATCACTTTTAACTTTTACGAGCAATCTACTCCTATAATTAATTATCTTTGCAATCATTTACAATTCTACTATGACCCCAAAGGATTTTGCTTTACTCGAACCAAAGAAAAATATCATTATCAAAGGTGCTCAAATGCACAATCTTAAAAATATAGACGTAGCCATACCTAGAAATAAACTAGTAGTGATTACCGGTCTTTCGGGATCTGGGAAATCGAGTTTGGCTTTCGATACCTTATATGCGGAAGGGCAACGTCGCTATGTGGAAAGTCTATCTTCCTATGCACGTCAGTTTTTAGGTCGTTTGGATAAACCAAAAGTAGAATACATTAAAGGGATTGCTCCTGCAATTGCCATAGAACAAAAAGTAAACACCACGAATGCCCGTTCTACCGTTGGAACTTCTACCGAAATATATGATTATCTAAAATTACTTTTTGCCCGTATTGGAAGAACGTATTCTCCAGTTTCAGGCCTAGAAGTCAAAAAAAATACGGTTACTGATGTTACTAATTTAGTAAAAACTTTTGCTCCTGATAGCAAATGGCTTTTACTTACACCCATCTTCCTCGAAGAAGGCCGAAAAATGGAAGACAAACTCAAAGCCTTATTACAACAGGGTTTTGCTCGTGTTTTAGTCGATAATAAAATGATTCGGTTGGACGAATTCACAACTTCTCCTGATCTAACAAAAACAAAGAAAAAAGATATCTTGCTCGTTATTGACCGAATTGTTGTCAAAGACGAAGAAGAATTTTATAATCGCTTATCAGATGCTGTTCAAACTGCCTTTTTTGAAGGCAAGGGAATATGCTACTTGCAAGAATTAGATTCTGAAAAACGAATCAGTTTCAGTTCTAATTTTGAACTCGACGGAATTGATTTCCTCGAACCCAATGTTCATTTATTTAGTTTTAATAATCCTTATGGCGCTTGCCCTGTTTGTGAAGGCTACGGAAGTGTCATCGGAATTGATGAGGAATTAGTAATCCCAAACACGGCCCTATCCATTTTTGAAAATGCAATTTACGCCTGGCGCGGTGAAAGCATGGGTTCCTACCGAGATCAATTAGTAAACAATGCTTACAAATTTGATTTTCCTATTCACAAACCCTATTTCCAACTTAGTGAGGAACAAAAAGAAATTCTTTGGAAAGGAAATATTTATTTTACGGGCTTGAATGATTTCTTCAAAGAATTAGAAGCTAAAAATTATAAAATTCAAAACAGAGTGATGCTTTCGCGTTACCGAGGTAAAACCAAATGCCATTCCTGCAAAGGAAAGCGATTGCGAATTGAAGCATCCTATGTGAAAATTGAAGGCAAAACCGTGTCGGATATGGTCGATTTACCAATCAAAAAACTCATGAATTTCTTTGGAAATTTATCGCTTAATGAATATGATCAGGTAATTGCCAAAAGATTATTATTAGAAATCAATAACCGTTTGCGCTTTTTAGTAGAAGTTGGACTGGATTATCTGACATTAAACCGAAACTCAGCTACACTTTCAGGTGGAGAATCACAGCGGATTAATTTAGCCACTTCCCTTGGAAGTAGCCTCGTGGGTTCGATGTATATTTTAGATGAACCTAGTATTGGCTTGCATCCAAAAGATACCGAACGTCTTATTAAAGTGTTAATTTCTTTACGGGATTTAGGAAACACCGTTATTGTTGTCGAACACGATGAAGATATTATGAAAGCTGCCGATATGATAATTGATATTGGCCCTGAAGCCGGAACAAACGGCGGGGAATTAGTAGCACAAGGTACTTATGCTGAAATATTAAAATCTACCTCACTAACTGCTCAATATCTAAACGGCGATTTAGAAATCAAAACACCTCGAATTAGAAGAAAATGGGGAACCTATATTGAAATTCTAGGTGCGCGAGAAAATAATTTACAAAATGTAGATGTCAAATTTCCATTAGAAGTCCTAACAGTAATAACCGGAGTTTCTGGTAGCGGAAAAAGTACTTTGATAAAGAAAATATTATTTCCAGCCATGCAAAAACAATTGGACGGAATGGGTGAAAAAGCAGGACAATTTTCAGAAATGCGCGGTTACTACCATAAAATTCAACATATCGAATACGTAGATCAAAACCCAATTGGAAGAAGTTCCCGTTCTAATCCAGTAACTTATATAAAAGCGTATGATGATATTCGGGAATTATATGCTAAAGAAAAGCTTTCTAAAATTAGAGGATATCTACCCAAACATTTTTCTTTTAATGTAGATGGTGGACGATGTGAAACCTGCAAAGGCGAAGGGTCTATTAATGTAGAAATGGTTTTCATGGCCGATGTTTCTTTACCTTGTGAAGCTTGTAATGGAAAAAGATTCCAAAAGGAAGTACTCGAAGTTTATTACGAAGGCAAGAATATCGATGATATCTTGACGATGACTATTGATGATGCGCTATATTTTTTTAAAGAGAAAAACCAAATTAAAATTTCTCAAAAACTACAACCCCTTCAGGATGTGGGACTGGGATACGTTCAATTGGGACAATCCTCCTCTACCCTTTCTGGTGGAGAAGCGCAGCGTATTAAACTTGCTTCTTTTCTGGTAAAAGGAACTAATAAGGAAAAAGCCTTGTTTGTTTTTGACGAACCAACAACCGGTTTACACTTTCATGACATCAAAAAATTATTAGCCTCTTTTGATGCATTAATTGACAAAGGACATTCGATAATAGTAATCGAACACAATCTTGATTTGATAAAATGTGCAGACTGGATTATTGATTTGGGTCCGGAAGGTGGAGAAAATGGTGGTAAAATTCTAGCCGTTGGAACACCCGAAGAAATAGTTCAGAACAAAAATTCAATTACCGCTAAATATCTCAAGGAAAAACTTTAAAACGGGAGAAAAACAAACAGTATTTAAAACCGAATCTTTTTAAGTACGTTGTTTATAACCTGATTGATTTCAATCGAAATCACCATTTTATAATTGAGATAGAGATAAAAAATACTTATCAAAATCGATTTCAAAACGATATTGACTAGCGGATGAAATGGGAAATCCCAGAAATAAAACGCAACAAATATCAGGAGTATAATTCCGAAAGATTTTACCGTATTCTGGGTAAACGGAAACAAATTCATTTTCTTAACGACAAATAAAAGTTTGATCGTATTGTATATTATTACAGATATTAAAGTAGCTAGCGCTGCTCCAACTATTCCGTAGGGTGGAATTAATAGCATGTTGAGTCCAATCATCATAAAGACTAATAGCAGCCCGAAAAACAAAACCGAACGATAGTATTTGGTATTCAAAATAATGGCATTATTATTCCCTAGAATAACATCATAAAACTTTGACAATCCAATTAGAAAAACGACTAGAATTCCTCCACTATATTCTATCGGAAGTAATTTATACATTTCATTGATGTTAAGAAAAATGCCCAATAGCACTAAACCTCCAAAAACTTGAAGATTAATAGCACTTTTCTTGTATAAATCGTTTAGTTCTTCCATTTTGCCTTCACTCATCAAACGCGCCGTAATAGGATAAATAATCTGCAACATCGCACGACTGGGAACCGCAATGACAGTCGCAATAAATATAGCTACCGAGTACAGTGCATTGCTGCTAATGTCTTCATAAGCAGGAATCATCACCTTGTCAAAATCCATCAAGAGAACTGCTACACTTCCTGATAAAATAATAAAAAAGGAATATCCGAAAATCTCTCTTACATTATGTGGAAGTTGGAATTTTATTACCGGCATTTTTACATACATCGCATAGGCTTTCATCGCGATCAATTGCAAACCATAAGCTGCTGCAAGCCCATAAATAAAAGTATTTTTATCGATCCAATTAAAATAAACTGCAAAAAGCAAAAGCATAATTACAATTCGAACCAATACTTCACTAATGAAATTTCCAAAAACAGATTGCATGTGGACTTTTACCCAGGCATAATAGATTTCGAAATAACCCATACAAATACCAATAATGGGAATAAGCCAAAGAAAAGGTTCAACCGTAGGATTTTCTTTAATGATAAAAAAGGAAATTTGATTGTAGAAAAAATAAGTAATAGCACTTATTGGAATGATTAAAAGCAAAGGCATAAAGAGCATAAAACTCAAAAATCGATCCCGTTCTTCTTCCGATTTACATCTGGAATAAAAACGAATCAATGTATTATGAACACCAAAAGCCATCAATGGCATCATTATATTAGAAGCCGAAAGCACAAAAGCAACGATTCCGTAATGCGTTTTTCCTAAGAAATGGGTATACAAAAATAAGGCATTAATCGCTCCAATCCCAAAACCAAAATAGGTAATGACAGTATTCTTGATAGATTGATTTAATACAATTCCCACTGCTTAATTAGGTATTATTGGTTATGAGTTCGGATAATTTCTCAGTTAGTTTCCGTCTGGAATACTCCTGTAATCCAACAGCATGAGACTGTAATTTACCTTCCAAAAACTGTTGATAATAGTTTAAAATACTAGCTTTAAGTTTTTCAATTTCATCATATTTTATAAAAACACCCGTATTAGTTTTTTGAATAATTTCAGCAAAATCAGAACCTTCAGGCCCAAGAGCAATAATAGGTCTTTCGGAAACCATGTATTCAAATAATTTCCCTGGTATAATACTTTTAGTTTCTTCCGAATTGATTTCAATTAGTAATAAAACCTGAGACTTCCGCTGTTCTTCAAGGGCTTCTTTATGGGAAACATAACCCAAATTAAGCACATATTCATTCAAAAGGAATTCTTGGATAGTCTCTAAAACTTCTGGACTAACAGCACCAATCAATTTCAACTGAAAATCATTGGCAAAACTACGGTTTTCCTTAATAATCTCTTTCAGACATTTCCATAAAATCCTTGGATTTCGTTCCGATAAAAAAGAACCAATATGCGCAATTGAAAATTTAGCATCCAGAATTTGTTTACTAATTACTTCCTCATCATACCCATTTGTAATAACTACAACTGGTTGGTTAGTCAAGACTTCGAATTCGGTCTTGGTAGTCTTACTAGTTACAAGAATAGTATCGGCGGTATTCAAAACCTCCGACTCAAATTGCTTGTGTTTTTTGGATGCATATCCAGATAATTTCAAGGCTTTATGATAACCAATGGTGGTCCAAGGATCCCGGAAATCAGCGATCCAATTCACATCCAGTTTCTTTTTTAATCCAAGGCCAATTAAATGCAAACTATGCGGTGGACCTGATGTTATAATGGTATCGATTCCTTCTTCTCTGATGTATTTTTCCAAAAAAGAAATAGAAGGTTTTACCCAAAAAACTCGAGCATCCGGAATAAAAAGATTACCCCGAATCCAAAGTAATACCTTTTCTAAAACCGTTTGTTTTCGGTGCGTCGAAATTATTCCCGAACTTATTTTCTTGGTTTTATTTTTAGAAAAAAGGGATGACAAACCATAAGGCTCGATGATTTTTTTTCGAATAATAATCGCTTTCTCAGAGATATCTTTTACTAAATCGGCATCAACAATGGGATAGGTTGGATTTTCAGGAATATACACCACAGGCTGAATTCCAAAATCGGGTAAATATTTAACAAATTTTAACCAGCGCTGCACTCCAGGTCCTCCTGCTGGCGGCCAATAATAGCTTATAATGAGTACTTTTTTCATTATTATTTTTGGTTTGGATTCCAATATTTCTTTCTTTCAAAATAAAGACCTCCAACAATCAAAAACAACATTCCAATACAACTAAATAAGGCAATCTGACTTCCAGTTTTTACAACTTCCGGTTCAAATTTAAATTCTATATCGTGTTGACCAGCCGGAATTACTAAAGCTCGTAAAGTATAATCCGCTCTAAAATGAGCTACTTTCTTACTATCAATATAAGCGTTCCAACCGTTTTTGTAATAGGTTTCCGAAAATAATGCTAGACCTTCAGCAACATTTTTACTTCGGTATTTTAAATAATTAGGTTTGTGTTTTACTAATGTAATTTGTGTCAAACTATCTTTAGCATACGATTTTGCCAAATTTAAATTCGCAAATTCTTTTTGATTGATAACCGCAAGATTTTTGGTGTCCAAACTATCCAAAGCTTTCATTTCTTGATCAGCAGAATCTACTAATTTCACCCCTTTTACAAACCAGGCATTTCCATTAGCATTCGGATTCTGAGTTGGAAATTCTTTTCCTGCTTTATCAGTCTGAATAATATATTTAACGTTCAACATATCCAAAACTTCCATATTATTCTTGGCAATCTGATAATCAAACAACTGCTGCATCCTTCTTGGCTTCGCTGCATGATAACCGCCAATAGACTGATGGAAATAAGAAGCTCGAGAACTTGATAAATTTCCATTGACTTCAAAAACACGATAATTAGTAGTGTCCTGCAGGATTTGTGTATCCGATTCCGTGGCCTGAAAAGGAACCTCAACTTCATTGGCTCTCACAAAATCTTTCGCACTTACATAATTCTTATCGATAAAAAACAAATCGGAAACCATCAACAATCCAATTAGAATTATTGTGGTATTTTGAGCCAATCTGTTTTTGGTAAACAGCCATAAAATCCCTCCCGAAACCAATATAAAAAACCCCGTTCGCAATAAATCTGCAGAATATAAACTGGCGCGGTCTGCTTTTAAAGCGGAGACAAAGTCCGGTCCGTAACTTTCTAAATAATAACTGTCATTCCCTCCAGAGAAATTAAAAGAGCTTTTAAAGAACAATAAGAGAATTAATATTCCCAAACTAACTGCTCCAGTTTGCCAAATTGCTTTCCACAGTTCATTTTTATCCGCCTTGAAAAAAGAATCCAAACCCATTATCGCTAAAACGGGAATACACAATTCCAAAACGACCTGAATCGAAGAAACGGCTCGGAACTTGTTATACATCGGAACAAAATCAATAAAGAAATCCGTTAAAGCGGGGAAGTTTTTCCCCCAAGAAAGTAATAAAGACAAAATAGCGCCCACTAAAAAAGCATATTTTATTTTTCTTTTATCAAGAAATAAAGAAAGTACGAAAAGGAAGAAAACAACGGCACCAATATAGGCTGGAGCTGCTACAATAGGCTGATCGCCCCAATAAGTTGGCATTCCGGAAACAAAATCTTTAGCTTGTGCTTCAGGAACACTTTGGCTCACCATAAATTCATACATCTTACTGTCGGTTCCTACGTTTTCGCTATTCGATCCTCCAAAAAGACGCGGCGCAATCAAATTTAAGCTTTCGGCAATACCATAACTGTATTCCGTTATGTATTCATAACTCATGGCAGTATCCAACTTATTCTGGCTTCCATCCGGATTAAAAGTCAATTCACTTTTATCTCGCGTACTAATTTTCGCATACTCAGAGGTTGCCATCAAATTAGTAGCATTGGCACCAATAGCTAATATTCCGGCTAGAATAAAAACACCAAATGCTGTAAACAAGGACTTATACTCCTTATTTTTAATTAAATTATAAATAAAATAAATTCCAATAATCGCCAGTAAAAGCAGCAAATAGAAAGTCATTTGAAAGTGATTCGCATTGATTTCTAATGCCGAAGCTAGCATTACTAGTATTCCTCCAACAATAAATCGCTTTCTAAAAACTAAAATAACACCGGCAACAACAAGCGGCATATAAGCAATAGCATGTGCTTTGGCATTATGCCCTACGCCAAGAAGAATAATCAAATAAGTAGATAATCCAAACGCCAAAGCTCCGAAAAAAGCTTTTAAAGGGTTGATTTTCAAAACCAATAAAAGAACATAAAACCCTAAAAAATAGAGCATCAAATAATCTGCTGGCCGAGGTAAAAACCGAATATTATCATCTAAATTTCCAATATAATCGTGCGGATAATTAGCTCCTAATTGATAGGTTGGCATTCCTCCAAAAGCGGAATTAGTCCAATAGGGCTCCATATGTTCTGTTGCTCTGAAGTCATTTTGCTCCTTGGCCATTCCGGTATATTGAACAATATCGGATTGGAATATCTTTTTACCTTGAAGAACGGGATAAAAATAAATAAGGGATATAAGTACAAAACCAACTAAGGCTAACGCGTGAGGATAGATTTTTTGAAGTATTTTCATAATAAAAAAGCGTAAGAAGCTATATTTTCAATTAAGCAATCAACGCCAAAAATAGGTAAAAACGGCAAATAGTCGGCCTAAGTCAGCCTTAATTTTTTATTCTAATTCTTCATAATCCACATATTCACCTACTTTTTTTGTTTCTTTCGGCTTAGTCGAATTAGAATTAGTATTCACAAATTCTTCCTTATTGTGCGCTTTTTGATTGTTATATTGATTTTGTTGCTGCTGAAAGTTTTCGCCTGCTTTTTCTACTACTTTCTTAACCATTATTGGGAGAAAAAGGCGCGCAAGAAATTTAAAAACATAATAAAAAGCTATAAAATAAAATATAGTTTTTAGAACTCCATTAAAAGATGCCGTTTGCATAATGAATAATTTTTTACAAAAATAATAAATCAATCGTTCAAAATTAGCATATCATTCTTAAATAAATAATAAAATATACTACATTTGAAAAGCGGTACAATTTCTAATTCAAAAAATGAAAATATGTTCAAAATCAAGACCTTAGTTTTTATTGCACTAGTTTTTTCATCGATAGCAAACTTTGGACAACACACTGATGTTATTAATTCAAATCGACCAGGCAAATCAATGTCGGCTTTTGCTGTGGGTAACTCCGTTTTCCAAACAGAATTAGGCTTTTACGGACTTCATGAAAAACACGATTTAAGTCGCTATGAAATTAATGGTTTTGGTAGCGATTTAAGTATTCGATATGGTGCGATTTTAGAGCAATTAGAATTCGTGGCCGACTTGCAATATCAACAAGAATGGTATCGGGCACCACTTGTAAACCAAGTTAGAAGCGGTTTAAAACAAACTATTATTGGTGCTAAATACCTGATTTATGACCCTTATAAAAACCAGGAAACCAAAGTAAACGTATACAGTTGGAAAGCAAATCATCAATTTAAATGGCGACAATTGATTCCAGCAGTTGCAATTTATGCTGGAGCAAATATCAATCTAATTGATGATAAGTTCTCTCGTCCTTTTATTCCGGTTGATCCAAAAATAAGTCCTAAAATTGCCGTTATTACTCAGCATCAATTTGGAAAATATGTCTTGTTAACTAATATTATTTTGGATAAATTTCCTTTTAAAAAGAAATCTATCGATTACGTCATAACACTTACACGTGGATTCAGCAGTCGTTGGTCAGGTTTTCTTGAAAATCAAGGCTATAAAGGGGATTATTATTCGGATGGTATTTTCAGAGGAGGATTGGCCTTTTTGGCTAATAAAAACATACAAATAGATGCCTCAATGGGAACAAACTATAAAAATACACCCAGTATTTTGATGGGCGGAATTGGATTTTCTTGGCGTTTTGATGCAAATCATCGTGCGGTATTACTTGCTGTTCCAAACTAGAAAGAACGTAAAATAAAAATAAATTAGAAGCTGAGAAAGCAAAAATTAGAATGATTAGCATAAAAGAAGCGATTAGCAAAAAAGAAGTAGAAGCCTATATAAAATTCCCCTTTACCTTATATAAAGACAATGAATATTGGGTTCCACCCATTATTGCTGACGAATTAGAGACTTTTGATAAAAATAAAAATCCAGCATTTGAAAACGCTGAAGCCCAATTTTATATCGCTTACAAGGGGGATACGATTGTAGGACGAATAGCCGCAATTATCAATTGGAGCGAAGTTCAGGACCAAGATAAAAAGAAAGTCCGTTTTGGATGGTTTGATGCTATTGACGACATCGAAGTAACCAAAGCGCTTTTAGAAAAAGTCTATGAGTTGGGAAGAAAAAATAATCTCGAATATGTTGAAGGTCCGATGGGTTTTTCAAATCTAGACAAAGTGGGTGTTCTTACTGAAGGTTTCGAGGAAATAGGTACTATGATTACTTGGTATAATTTTCCCTATTATGCCGAACATTTTAAGAAACTGGGTTATCAAGTAGAAAAAGAATATGTTGAGAATAAATTCCCTTTTAAAAATGTAAAACTGGAATTATTTGACAAAGCTCAGGAAATTATTAAGAAGCGGTACCAACTTAAACCACTCAACTTTAAATCGACTAAAGACGTCATGCCTTATGTGGATAAAATGTTCGATTTATTCAATTCGTCTTATTCAAGTTTATCTTCTTTTGTAGCGATTTCAGATACTCAGAAAGAATATTTTAAGAAAAAATACATCAGTTTCATAAACCCGGAATACATCAAATTTGTAGAAGACAAAAATGCTAATTTAGTTGCTTTTGCCATTGTAATGCCTAGTTTTTCAAAAGCCTTACAAAAAGCAAATGGAAAATTATTCCCCTTTGGATTCCTCCATTTATTAAACGCTCGAAAAAACAGTAAAGACGTCGCTTTTTACCTCATCGGAGTACATCCCGATTACCAAAACAAAGGCGTGCATGCTATTATTTTTAAAGAATACCACACTACTTTTACAGAAAAAGGAATTCAAAATTGTATTCGAACTCCCGAATTAGCAGATAATACTGCTATTCAATTACTTTGGAAAAATTTTGATCCAAAAATCATTTGCAAAAGAAAAACATTTCGAAAAGAGATTTAATTCCAAAAAAAAAGTCCATTCGAGAATACCGAATGGACTTTTTTGAATTTAAAATAATAAGAAATTAAGCGTCCAAATCTACTTTAGTTTGACTCGCTATTTCTTTATAAGTGCCGTTTTCTAATTTTTCACGAATCGCTTCAAAAGCAACAAGTGTTTCATCAATATCAGAAATAGTATGTGATGCCGTTGGAATCATTCTCAAAAGGATAATTCCCTTTGGTATTACTGGATAGATTACAATGGATAAGAAAATACCATAATTCTCTCTCAAATCATTTACCATTACCATGGCTTCTGGAACACTTCCCTCTAAATAAACCGGAGTTACACAAGTATTCGTATCACCAATATTGAAATTTCTAGAACGCAAACCACTTTGTAAAGCGTCTACATTAACCCACAGTTTGTCTTTTAATTCAGACGAATTACGTAATAATTCCAAACGTTTCAAGGAACCTATGGTTTGAATCATCGGTAAAGCTTTGGCAAACATTTGAGAGCGCAAATTGTATTTTAAATAATCAATAATTTCTTTATCGGCAGCTACAAAAGCCCCAATATTAGCCATTGATTTTGCAAATGTTGAAAAATAAATATCAATATCATCCTGAACACCTTGCTCCTCACCTGCACCAGCACCCGTTTTTCCAAGTGTCCCAAAGCCGTGCGCATCATCAACAAGCAAACGGAAATTATATTTTTGCTTCATAGCAACAATCTCTTTCAATTTTCCTTGTTGCCCCCGCATTCCAAAAACACCTTCTGTAATAAAAAGAATTCCTCCTCCGGTTACTTTGGCTAATTTTGTAGCACGCTGCAGGTTTTTTTCCATACTTTCAATGTCATTATGACGGTACGTAAATCGCTTGCCACTATGCAAACGAACGCCGTCAATAATACAAGCATGCGCATCTACATCATAAACAATAACATCATTTCGCGTCACCAAAGCGTCAATAGTTGACATGATACCCTGATAGCCAAAATTTAATAAATAAGCGGATTCTTTCTTCACAAAAGCAGCCAATTCTTGCTCCAATTGCTCATGATATTTAGTATGACCACTCATCATTCTCGCACCCATAGGATATGCAGCTCCATATTCAAGTGCTGCTTCCGCATCTGCTTTTCTAACTTCCGGATGATTTGCTAATCCTAAATAGTCATTCAAACTCCAGTTTAAAATATCTTTTCCTTGAAATTGCATTCTAGGTCCTAATTCACCCTCAAGTTTTGGAAAAACAAAATAGCCTTCTGCTTGTGAAGCCCATTTCCCTAATGGTCCCTTATTGTTTTGAATTCTTTCAAATAAATCTTTTACCATAATATCTTAATTTTAAGAAGTTGCAAAAATAATTATTTAAAATTTATTATGCTCCCGAAATTATGTTTATTTTTTAGGAGCTATTTCCTGCTCTTCGCTAAATCTTTTGCTTTTTAAAGAAAAAAGTAAAAGGATACCGCTGCGATCAGGGCTAAAAAATCAATTAACAAGAGAAACATCGTATCTTTGAAAATAATTGAATTCCTAAATCAATAAAACTATGGCGCAAGAATCAAAAGAGCTAAAACTCGCCGTTCTCATCGATGCAGACAACGTTCCCTACAGTAATGTAAAAGGAATGATGGAAGAAATAACCAAATACGGTACTCCCACCACAAAACGCATCTATGCCGACTGGACAAAACCAAACGCCGGCGGATGGAAAAGTGTTTTATTAGAACATGCCATCACTCCTATTCAACAATACAGTTATACCGTGGGGAAAAACTCCTCCGATTCAGCCATGATTATTGATGCTATGGATTTGTTATATTCGGATAAACTAGACGGCTTTTGTATTGTTTCTAGCGATAGTGATTTTACACGCCTCGCCATCCGTTTAAGAGAATCTGGAATGAAAGTCATCGGAATAGGTGAAAAGAAAACCCCCAACTCCTTTATTGTAGCCTGTGACCGTTTCATCTATATTGAAGTTTTAGACGGCGCCATCAAAAAGAAAAGTCCCAAAAGAACTTCCGACCCTAAAAAACCGGTCGAAAAAGAAATAGCAACCAAAATAGACTTACATACTATCGAACTCATCGAAGCCACTCTCGAAGCCATTGGTGATGAAGATGGCTGGGCGTTTTTGGGTGATGTTGGAAATCTTATCGTGAAGAAAAGACCCGACTTTGACCCCCGGAATTACGGCTTCAATAAACTGACTCCAATGCTGAAATCCTTGACGGATATCTTAGAAATTGACGAAAGAGAATCGGATAAAAAAGGAATTAAACACGTCTACGTTCGATTAAAATACAGTTAGAATTCGGAAAAATTTTAGATAAAAATCAAAAGTTTACTACCCCATAAGATGAGAAAACAGTTTTTTATTTTCGGCATGATTGTCTTGGCCCTTGCCTCAATTATAGCTTATTTTTACAAATACAGTGTTTTTTTTCCTTTGACAATTGCAGCAATAATAGTTTTAGGAATCAGCAATAGCTTTCAAACTAAACACGCTATACTTAGAAATTTTCCTGTTTTAGGCTATTTGAGATATCTATTTGAAAGTATATCTCCTGAAATTCAACAGTATTTTATTGAGCGCGCTACCGATGGAAAACCTTTCTCTCGAAACCAACGCTCTCTTGTGTATCAAAGAGCTAAAAATATTGATGCAACAATTCCTTTTGGAACGCAGCTTGATCTTAATGACACCAATTATGAGGGAATAAAACATTCTATCTACCCTACAAAAGTCAATGAAGAACCTCCACGAGTTCTAATAGCTGGTCCCGATTGCAAACAACCTTATTCGGCTTCGCTTCTTAATATTTCTGCTATGAGCTTTGGCGCTTTAAGCGAAAATGCCATTGTTGCCCTTAATAAAGGAGCTGCTAAAGGTGGTTTTTATCACAATACAGGTGAAGGCGGATTAACGGAATTTCACCTCCACGGTGCCGATGTGACTTGGCAAATTGGTACCGGGTATTTCGGATGTCGTGATGATAATGGGAATTTTAGTGCTGCTAAATTTCAAGAGAAAGCGAATAATCCCTTGGTTAAAATGATAGAAATAAAACTATCTCAAGGAGCAAAACCAGGACACGGAGGTGTATTACCCGCTTCTAAAAACACCCTTCAAATTTCGAAAATTAGAGATGTAAAACCATTTACAACTATTCTTTCTCCTCCAGGACATTCTGTTTTTTCAGATGCTAAAGGACTAGTTACTTTTATCGGCCAATTGAGAATTCTTTCAAATGCCAAACCAATCGGATTTAAATTGTGTATAGGTGATACTAAAGAATTTGAAAAAATATGCCAAGAAATGATTGCCCAAAACTGTTATCCCGATTTCATAACAGTTGATGGTGCTGAAGGAGGAACTGGCGCTGCTCCCTTAGAATTTTCTGATGGTGTGGGAATGCCTATGGAACCAGCTTTGATTTTTGTAAATAAAACCCTAATTGATTTTAATATTCGAAGTAAAATCAGAATTATATGCAGTGGTAAAATTATCTCAGGATATTCCATTATCAGAGCCATAGCACTTGGAGCTGACCTGTGCAATAGTGCCAGGGGATTTATGTTTTCACTCGGCTGTATTCAGGCGCTACGTTGCAACAACAATAAATGTCCAACTGGAGTTGCCACCCAAGATAAAATGCTAATGAAAGGATTAGTAGTTACCGATAAATCAGAACGTGTATATCATTTTCATAAAAATACCTTACATGCGGCTAATGAACTTCTTGCTGCGGCAGGAAAAAGTAGTTTTGGCGAAGTAGATATCAGTATTTTTATGAGAGGGGACGAATTTTTTAATTTATCCAATAGCTATTTTCCAGATAATCTGACTAATGTCACTAAGATATAAGTTAAATTCCCAATACAATTGAAAAATAAATGGGCATTCCAAAAGTAATGTTGAATGGGAAAGTTACCGCCAAAGCCATGGGCAAAAAGATCCCTGGATTTGCTTTTGGAACGGCAATTTTCATCGCTGCAGGAACGGCTATGTAAGAAGCACTTGCCGCCAAGACTGCAAAAATAAATCGGTTCCCAACATCTTCGGTAACGAATTGGCTTAAAAAAGCAACGATACAGCCATTGATGAGCGGGAAAACAACCGCAAAAAAGATGCTGAACCAACCGCTCTTGAAAAAATCATTTAGCTTTCGACCGCTTACAATTCCCATATCCAATAAAAACAAGGCTAAAAACCCTTTGAAAATATCAGTCGTAAAAGGCTTAATTCCCAAGGCCTGTTGTTCGCTCGCTAAAAACCCAATAACCAAACTTCCAAGGATTAACAGCACACTACCATTGGTAAAAGAATGTTTAATGATACTACTCATCTTCGTTTTCTGAACTTCTTCTTTACTAAACAAGCGGATTAAGATTACCCCTATAATAATTGCAGGAGCTTCCATCAGCGCCATAACAGCGACCATATGACCGCTAAAACTATACTTTTGAATTTCTAAAAAAGAAACAGCCGTTACAAAAGTCACCGCACTCACGGATCCATAAGCAGCAGCAATAGCACCCGAATTCTCAATACTAAACTTTCGCTTTAAAATAAAAAAAGTGTAAAGCGGAATTAATCCCGCAATCAAAACCCCAAAGAGTATCGACCAAACTATGTCGGTAGTAAAATGACTGTGGGCCAATTCCTGTCCGCCTTTAAAACCAATTGAAAAAAGAAGGTAGAGCGATATAAATTTAGAGGTATTCTCCGGAATTTCTAAGTCGCTTTTTACATACACGGCTATAATTCCCAAAACAAAAAACAATAAGGCTGGATTAGTTAAATTTTCGAACAATAAACTGTAATTCATATTTGATTATATTAAAATTATTTTTGTGTTTCGATTATCAGATCTTTTCAAACCTCAATATTTTCCCTTTTATATCCGTCAGGAAAAGTTCTTTTTTAAATACTAAATTTCCATTTACAAAACTAGTATCAAATAATATAGCTTCCGCCAAAGTTGAAATACGAAAGAGACGCAGGCATGTTTGAGGCTTTATAGTTATGAGCAATCGCATACCTTCAAACATTTATTTCAGTTTTGACTTTAGGAATAAGTGCTATTTGAATCAAACTTTCTATATTAAAATCCATACCCTTCAATGAGGCGTCATCAATTAAGTTTCTTATATATTCAGAGGCCTCTAAAAGACGATCAATTCTGATTTTTGAATGCGGATTCTCTTCATCAAATCGAATCTGATTACTAAATATTTCCAAATTGTGGAAATTAATTTTGCTATTGATTAAAGCTAAGAGAACTTTCCCAGCTTCTGAAGGAGAAAAATGACCTTCGACTAACTTAAATTGATATTCATTTTCCATAACTATTTTATAATAAAATTTGATTTTTCTGTAATGTATATGTTGTGTAAAATATTCCTAACCCTAAAAAGAAAGTAAAAAACAGATTTTTAGGTTCTAGTGTTGTCAATAGAATTCCGCCAACCAACCAACAGAACCCTAGGGCTAAACTTATTTTGACACTCCAAGTTTCTTTTTTATTTTCCATTACAACTACTTTATTTTTTTTACAAAAGTAGAACGGCATATCCATATATTTTTATTTATATTTGTGATAATAAGCATAAAAATTACTTATGAACTACACCCTCCACCAACTACACGTCTTTTTAAAAATTACCCAAAACAAAAGCATCACTAAGGCGGCTATAGAATTACATCTTTCTCAACCTGCGGTCTCCATCCAACTAAAAAATTTTCAAGATCAATTTGATGTTCCTCTAACAGAAGTAATCGGAAGGAAACTGTATGTGACTGATTTTGGTAAAGAAATTGCCATAGCCGCAGAAAAAATTCTAAATGAAGTACATGCAATCAATTATAAAACAATGGCATTTAAGGGTCAACTGACAGGTCGATTAAAAATTTCTGTCGTATCAACCGGTAAATATGTAATCCCCTATTTTTTATCCGATTTTCTAAAACAAAATCAAGGAGTCGAATTAATTTTGGATGTGACCAATAAAACTAAAGTGCTGAAAAACTTAGAAAGAAATGAAGTAGATTTTTCTTTGGTTTCTGTTTTACCTGAAACCCTGCAAATTGAAAAGGTGGAGCTTATGCCTAATTCCCTTTTCCTTGTTGCTAATACTAATCAAGAAACGAAAAAAGGAATTCAGGAAAAAAAAATTATAGAAACCTTACCAATAATCTATCGCGAGCAAGGATCGGGAACAAGATATGTGATGGAAAAATTTATAGAAAACAATCAATTAACGGTTCCAAAAAAAATGGTGCTTACCGGAAATGAAGCCGTAAAACAAGCGGTATTGGCTGGACTAGGTTGCTCTATCATGCCCATAATTGGGATAAAAAATGAACTTAATAATGGAGACTTACAAATTATTCCGGTAAAAGGCTTGCCCATACAATCCAATTGGAATTTAATTTGGTTAAAAGGCAAAAAGTTCTCACCTGTAGCTGATGCCTATTTAAAATTTATTCAAAAAGAAAAAGAAAGAATAATTCAAGATACATTTAGTTGGATTCGACATTAAATCTGTGAATTTTAATCTTAATGAAAGAGTAACTTTTAAATAATATTTACAAAAAAATATTTTATATTAAAAAATTGTAAGATTTATAGTTAAATTTGTTGATGTTTTTAATTAAAAAAACTCATAATTATAAATTATTTTATACAATTCAATATAATTCAATAACTTAGTTAGGAATTATGAAAATCTTGAATTATGAAAACAAATTACATTTTTAGAAAAACACTGCTCCTAGCTTTATTATTTTCATTCAATGCTTGGAGTCAAACTACTATTTGCCAATGGAATTTTAATGGAACCTCTGCTACCACCGTTCCAGGAGGCGAAACTTCACCTACAACATCACTAGGAACTGGAACAGCCCAACTCGTTGGAGGAACTACAGCAACCTTTGCCTCTGGAGTATCAGGAAGCGGAAGTTCGGATACTGTTTTAACATCCCCTAACAATTATGGATGGAATACTAGCACTTATGCCGCTTCTGGAACAGAAAACAAACAAAGAGGTGTACAGTTTAACTTTAGCACGAGTGGATTACAAGGTCTCATTTTCAGATTTGATCAGCGTTTAAGCAATACTTCTAATAACACCTATATAGTTCAATATACTTCTGACCGAACCTCAGGCAGCATAACCTGGACAGATGCTCAAACTTTTAGTTTACCTCAAGGATTAACTTCTACCACTGGAGGTGATGTCTGGCATAATTCAAGATCCGTAGACCTTTCGACAATATCAAGTTTAAATAATAATCCAAAAGTAGCCATCAGAGTTGTTAGTGCTTTTGATCTAGGTTCTGGTAATTATTTATCCTCTACTGGAGCTGCAAATACTCCCCCGTATTCCTATTTAACAACAGGAACTGTTAGATATGATATGGTAACAATTACAGCAAATTCTGTATTAGCGGTTTCCAAATTTGAGAATACTAAAAATAATTTTAAAATTTACCCAAATCCATCAAATAAAGAATTGGTACAATTTAATCAATCTCAAAATATTAGCGTATATAATTCCTCTGGAAAACTAGTTTTTAATGCTAAAAATACAATGACACTAGATACTAAAACTTTTATGGCTGGAGTCTATTTTATTAAAACAGATTCTGGTATAACTACAAAGTTAATTGTAAAATAATAGACCCGATTGAAACTAAAAAAAGAAGGATATTCCAACGAATATCCTTCTTTTTTTATAACTAATATAACACTTTTGTCAAAAGTAATTATGATGATTCATAAAAAAAGGAGGCCTTTTTCAGGACCTCCTCATGTAGATTTTGATTTACAGTTATTAACTAATCCTTTATCAGTTCAGCTAACTTTGGAATCTTCTTTCTTTGCAGATTAAAAACCCACTTTATAAATCAATACCACATTCAAATTTACAAATAATTCTTTTCAATGATTGTAATACTAAAATTTTAACTCTATTTTAACTCTAAAGCACTGATTTACAGGAATAAAACTAATTTTTCTGACAGCTTTAAAGAATTAAAAATTGAAACAGTCAAAATTGATATCTTTACTTGCAATAAAACCAATAGAATAATCCTCTTATGAAACTCGTATTTGCTACAAATAACAAAAATAAAATACTGGAAGTTCAACAAATGCTGCCTGATTCAATTGAAATAATTAGTTTAGAAAGTATTGGTTGTTATGAAGATATTCCAGAAACGGCTGATACAATAGAAGAAAATGCTAAAATGAA
>CANEZU010000019.1 GCA_947444255.1 Flavobacteriaceae bacterium
TTTTACTTCATCTTGTGCTTTTGACAAAAAACTAGTTGCCAATAAAAGTACTGTTAATAATTTTTTCATAGTTAATGGTTTAGTTAAAATTCTGAGGCAAAGATGCTTTTGGAATATTAACTAAATGTTAACGATATATTACTAAATTAAGTATTTTGTGTTAATTAATTGGTTTTAATTTGTACTAAATACTTGCTATTCAGTTATTTAATTGTTATTGCTTAAGGTTTGCTTAAGATTAAGAACGTTAAATTAATATGATTTAACAATTAAAAGATGAAAATCCAGATAAATTAAATGTATTTTAAGAAATTAAATAAACTGCCATTTTTAGAATCAAAAAATAGGAGCTAGAGATTAAAAATTAAACTGGGCTTGCAAACGCAATAGGTTTCCGCGCTGTCTATTATTTGGTAAGGCGCTGTCTTCGAAGGTTCTGTCAGCTAGCACCCATTCGGCTACCAATTCAAAAGCTCTAAAAGGTTGCCATTCTAGACCAAATTCGTAATCTCTCACCACATAACTTCTAGCATCTTTTTCAAATTTCTTTCCACCATTATAATATTGAAATTTAGCGAAAGGATACAAAAGCTGGTGTTTAGGCAAGTCCCATTTATAATTTAAAGTTAGATAACCCCCTTCTAAATTCGACACTAAAACCGAATTCGTAATTTTATCGTAACGAGGACCTTGGCCTATATTATATTCTGCTTGTACTCCAAAAGGTTTTGGATACATAATAAAAGAGGCGGCAACTCTTTGATCTAAGGTATTTAATTTGTTAGCAGTAGCAACACCTGCGGACAATTCGCTGGTAAAAGCCCATTTTCCGGTATAAGCCTGCAATCCTGGTTCAATTATTTGGTAACCAATTAGAAAAGGATAACTTATTCTGGTTACGATATGGAGATTTCTGTTGGCTTCCGATTTATTAGCGGTTTGTCCGTTATAAGCACCAAAAGCAAAAACGCCATAATCACCAGAACCTTTGTAACCGTCTTTGACAAGCATGGCAAAACGTTCTCTAATTTTAGCCGGCGCCCAGTAAAAGAAGGCACCAAGATCGCGTTCGTTAACAACGGCACTATTTAAGGCGTCATTACGGTCTAAAGTCAATCTATTTTGACTGGATTGCAGGTTTTCAAAACCGAAAGGCACTTTGCTTTGACCTAGCCGAACTCGAAATTCTTTTTTAGTATCAAAAGACAGATCAAAATAAGCATCTCTAATTTGGGCAAAATTATTTACACCAGAAACTGGTGCACTTGCAAAATCGGGTTGAATATAAAAATAGACATTGGGGTGGATTTGACCGGAAAACACAATACGGGCTCTTCTTAGAAAGAAGCCGTTATTTGATTTTGCGTCAGGAGCTGTCGATGTAGTTCCCCATGATTTGTCGCATTGATCACAAGATACTTTATCATTGGAAGAAAGTAAACCATTATATCTCACTTGGACATAGCCTCTTATCCCAATATTATCGTACCAATGTTCTTTCTTAGGTTTATTTTTTTCGGCTTGTTCTTTGGATTTGTTAATAGAATCAACAATTCGAATAACTGCTTTAGAAATTTCTTCTTTGTTAACATCTTGAGCATTAGAAATAAAAGAACAAGTAAGCAAGATTGCAAATAAAACTTTTTTCATATTAGGTATGATTAATTTTTTGCAAATGTGACCCCAGAAAAAATAAATTTATGTTAAGTATTTGTTAAGTTAAATATTCCAAGTCATAAAACATTTTCAAATTATAGTTTTAATCCTAATGATCCAGAAACAAAATTTATATCCTACCAAAAAAATTACATTAAAACAAATCCACTTTTATTAAAAGGATATAAAATAGCCTTATAATAAATGGGTGTGAAATAAAAGATGTTGATTTGGTCTACGGACTAAAAGTCTACAAACATGAAAAAAAAAAAAGAATACAAGGAATTACTTCGTCTATTCGTTTTGGCCCATTTGACAAGTTAATGCACTAATATCAAAAATTATTGGCGAATTGGCGGAGGTTTAAGCGTCTGAAAGATAAATACACTAAATGCCTCGTTATAATTTATTTGTGAGAGCAAGAAAAACACCCGTTATTAAGGATACCCTATCTGTTAAACTTTGAAGCTTTTTCGATTGTAAAAGAAAACTCAGAACCTTTTTCCAGTTCGCTTTCCACATTAATCCGTTCGTGATGTGCCTCGACGATATGTTTTACGATAGCTAAACCTAGACCCGAACCACCTTGGCTGCGTGCACCACTTTTATCTACGCGGTAAAAGCGTTCAAATAGGCGAGGTATATTTTGTTTTGCTATTCCTTCCCCATTATCACTTATTCTAACAATTATTTTAGCATCGGTCAGACTTTCAATAGCAACTTCGGTTGTTCCTTGTTCTTTGCCGTATTTAATAGAATTGACCACTAGATTCATGACCACTTGCTCCATTTTTTCACGATCACCCATGACCATAATGGGCTTGTTGTATTTCATATCGAACATTAGTATAATGTCTTTTTTTGAAGCTTCCATTTCTAATAAGTCAAAAACATTTTGAATGAGTTTAACGATATCAAATTTAGAAATATCAAGATTTATAACTCCAATTTCTAATTTGGAAATCATATCTAAATCCTGAACGATATAAATAAGGCGCTCAACGCCCTTTTCGGCACGTTCAATATATTTTTTACGAATACTCTTGTCATTAATTGCTCCGTCTAATAAGGTCGAAAGGTAACCTTGAACGGTAAATAGCGGTGTTTTTAGTTCATGCGAAACATTTCCCAGAAAATCTCTTCGGTATTCTTCGCGAACCTTTAGCATTTCGATCTCTAACTTTTTATCGGTAGCGAACTTTTTCACTTCTCGAGTTAGGGTTTCCATGTCGGTCGTGATGGGTTGGTTTCTAAAAGTAGAGGATTCTAATAAAGAAACATCGTCATAGATTTTCTTCACTCTGCGATAAATAAAATGTTCGACTCTGTATTGGATAACAAAGAAGGAGAATACAGAAACGACGAATCCAAAAAGCAGACAAAATTTGAGTGAAAATTCAAAAAAATAATAGGTAAGAAAACCCACTAAACCCATTGAAAAAAGGGTAATATAGAGGGCTGACTTCACTGCGAATTTGTATGTTTTTTTGAAACTTATTTTCATTTATACTTCAAACTTATATCCCACTCCTTTAATTGTTTTAAAAAAATCGTCACCAATTTTTTCTCTTAGTTTACGTATGTGGACATCGATGGTTCTACCGCCAACAATTACTTCATTTCCCCAAACTTTATCCAGAATTTCTTCTCTTTTGAATACTTTTCCAGGTCTGGAAGCTAATAAATAAAACAATTCGAACTCTTTGCGGGGTAAAATAATCTCTAGATCGTCTTTTACTATTTTATATTCTTCCCTATTAATTTCGATACCACCAACATTAAGCGTTTCACTGTTTACATTTTCTTCATGTTTGAGTCTGCGCAATAAAGCTTTAACTTTACTAACTAATAATTTTGGCTTAATCGGTTTTGAAATATAATCATCGGCACCCGCTTCAAAACCGGCCACTTGAGAATAATCTTCACTACGAGCCGTAAGGAAGGTGATAATCACTTTACTCAATTCGGGAACTTTTCTAATGATCTCACAGGCTTCCATTCCATCCATTTCTGGCATCATTACATCCATTATAATAAGATGCGGAAGTTCTGATTTAGCTTTAGCTACGGCCTCTTTACCATTTGCAGCTGTTATTACCTGATAACCATCCTGAACTAAGTTGTAACCCACAATTTCTAAGATATCTGGTTCATCATCGACCAATAATATTTTAATATCTTTTTTCTTCATTTTAAGTAAACTTTATGATTTTCGATGTAAATGTAAAAATAAAACAATAGCTACAAAGCGGTTAACTGTAATTTAATATGTTAACAATAAATTGGCTATTTTCGAACTTTATGATAACATTTCGATAACATTGAGTTTACTATGTAGTCTTTCCTTTGCAAAAAATTAAACAAAACTACAATGAAAATTAAATTATTGTTTATAGTTCTTTCCATTTGTTCAATCACATTTGCTCAAAACAAAGGCTCTGTTAGTGGAATAATCACAGATAAAGATTACAATAACGCAACACTTCCATTTGCTAATGCAATGATCAAAGGTACATCAATAGGAACTACCTCTGACGAAAACGGGAAGTATGAATTAAAACTGGAAGCGGGAACTTATATTCTTGTTTTTAGTTTTCTAGGGTATGAGAATTCAGAAATAGCTATAACTATTTTAGCGGGAAAAAACACCCTAATTAATACTACTTTAGGTTCGGGAAGTTATAAGTTGGATGATGTTATTGTTAAGGCTATTGGTAGCCGTGAAAAAGAGTCGGCACTTTTGATGGATCAAAAAAATGCTGTTGAGATCAAACAAACTATCGGCGCACAGGAAATGTCCAGAAAAGGGATTACCGATGTATCGGCAGCCGTTACTAAAACCAGCGGAGTAACTAAACAAGAAGGCACGGGAACTATTTTTGTACGTGGTTTAGGTGATCGGTACAATTCTACAACTATGAATGGTTTGCCAATTCCATCGAACGATCCGGAAAAGAAAAACATGAATCTGGATATTTTTTCTACTGACATCTTAGAATATGTGTCAATTGACAAAGTATATAACAGTAGTTTATTTGGCGATTTTGCTGGGGGAAATGTAGATATCGTCTCAAAAGATTATAATGGGAAAGGATTTGTTAAAGTTGATATGGGTTCAGAAATCAATAGCAATGCTATTTCTGATACTAACTTTAGTTTACAAAAGGGGCCTAGTTTTAGTGGTTTTAGCAATGCCGCAATTCCTAGAAATCCATTATTGCAGTATAACTTTACTAGTTTACAATTAGAAAACCGAACACCTCTGGGAACTTCAATCGGAATTTCGGCAGGGAAATCTATAAATGTAGGTTCGGAAGGGAAAATCAACTTTTTTGCGACAGCCTCTTTTGGAAACAAATTCACCTCCAGAGGTGATGGATCTGCAAGAGCAGGTGTTAACGGAGCTGGAGTAGCCAACCGGGATTTTGAAGAATACAGTTCATTGGGCTATACTACAAACACCACCGGGATGGCGAATGTTAATTATAAAATAAACAACGCTAACAAAATAAGCTTTAACACCGCAATAATTAACACCTCCTCTCAAACAAAGGAGGAATATACAGGATACATTGTTGATATTGCTAATAATGGAAATGGCTTAATACGTCGTTCTACTTATGTAAAAAACAGTTTACTCATCAATCAATTGTTGGGCGAGCACAAATTTAGTGATCGTTCCAAATTCAACTGGGGTGCTTCACATACTATTATAAATGGCGACATGCCGGACAGGACACAAAATATCTTTAGAAAAGAGGCTAATGGTTATATTCTTTCTAGTATCTCCGCTCCAGAGAATCATCGTTATTTTCAAAAACTAAAGGAAAGCGAATCAGCTTTAAATGCTTCGTTTGACTACAAATTTAATAAAGAAAATGAAGGAGAGTACAAAGGCAAAATCACTGTTGGTTATAATGGCCGTTTTAAATTCAGAGATTTTGAAGCTACACAATTCAACTTTAAAGCAAATCAAGCCTATACTAATACTGTGGTAGACCCTAATAATTTGGATGCTTTTTACAATCAGCAAAATTTTAGCAATGGTTATTTTGACATCTCTACTTTTAGAGGAAACGCTCAAGTTTCTAATGCTTTAGCTCCTCAAACCTATAGTGGAGACCAATTTATAAATGGTGGATTTGTAAACACAAACTACAAATTCAATAAACTAACGGCTGTATTAGGATTGAGAGGGGAATATGTTTTTCAAAGTGTTAAATGGAATACCCAATTGGATCCATCAGGAGGACTAAATGAATTGGATAAAGTGGCTTTTCTACCTAGTTTGACGCTGAAATATGAGTTGAATGAAAAACAAAATTTACGTTTTGGCTTTAGCAAAACCTATACTTTACCCCAATTTAAAGAAAGAGCCTTATTTGTATATGAAGATGTAACCGAGGTAAAAGTGGGAAACCCTAATTTGTATGCTTCTGATAATTATAACTTTGATTTAAAATGGGAGCTGTTTCCAAAGAGTGAAGAGGTTATTTCGGTAACTGCTTTTGGAAAATATATTTTGAATCCAATAAACGAAGTTACAATCGCATCATCAACCAATGATATTTCCTTTATCAACACCGGAGATTTTGGATATGTAGCCGGAGCAGAGCTAGAATACAGAAAATTACTTTTTGATTATGACGAACTGAATTCCAAAAAACTATCTGCCGGAATTAATGCTTCCTATTTGTACAGCAATCAAGAATTAAGCACTGAAAAAGTGATTAGAGAAACCGATTATAACGTAGTTTTTACCGATACGAAAAGCAAGTTTACTGGAGCCAGTAATTTATTATTAAATACAGATCTTACATTCATGAACGAATGGAATGAGAAGAAAAATAATTTAACTACTACATTGACTTACACCCGTTTTTCGGACAGGGTTTACGCTATTGGAACAAATGACCGAGGAAACTTAGTAGACAAAGCAGTGGGAACATTAGATTTCATTACAAAAACTAAACTGAACAACAATTTAGGTTTGGGTTTGATTGTACGGAATATTTTAGATCCAACCATTAACCGAGTTCAGGAAAACGCCTCCGGAGCTGTAAATGTTCTTTCCTACAAAAAAGGGTTGATTGTAAGTTTAAACATCAATTATCAATTTTAAAAAGAGAAAGAGAGCCTTTTTTTATGGCTTTTTTTTATATAGGAAAAAACTTAAAATAAAAACAAAACGTTTATTTAATAAAGGCCTATGTTAATTGAAGCTATAGTGACAGTTGCTTAACAATAAGAAAACAAAGGCCAAGTATCTTTACATTAAACAAACAAAGAATTAAAATTAATTTAAAATTATGAAAAAATCATTCTTACAATTATTCGGAATTTTTGCTGTAACGGCAAGTTTAATTACCGGATGTTCTTCAACAGAAGATACGGCTTCGGCATCAACATTTGTAGTTAATCCAACCAATTTTCAAGGTACCATTACAAACGGAGAAGTCATTCTTAATGCGAGCACTGTTTATAAACTTACCGGAAAAATACAAGTAAACGACGGCGCTACCTTAACTATCCCTGCAGGAACTGTAATTGACGGTGTAGGAGGAACATCAGCTTATATTGCTGTTGCGCAAGGCGGGAAAATATTTGTAAACGGAACCGCATCTAATCCTGTTATAATGACAAGTGGACTGGCAACTAAACGTGCTGGTGACTGGGGTGGATTAGTAATTTGCGGAAGAGCCCCTATCAACCGAGTTACGGGTGGTGCAAGTGTAGCACAATCCGAAGTTGCCGATTTAAGTTATGGTGGAACAATTGCCAATGACAATTCAGGATCTATTCGTTATTTGCGAATCGAATATGCTGGAGCGGCTTTTAATACAGAAAAAGAATTTAACGGAGCCTCTTTATTTGGAGTTGGATCGGGTACCGTGTTTGAATATGTTCAAACCTACCACGGATCAGATGATGGTTTTGAATTTTTTGGAGGAACTGTAAACACCTCAAATTTAGTTTCTATTGGTAATGAAGACGACCAATTTGACTGGACAGAAGGCTGGAATGGAACTAACACAAACTGGTATGGAAAAATTGATTTCAACAAAGGAAACCGAGGAATTGAAGCCGACAACTTTGAATTGGGTTATGCAAATACGCCAATTGCGAATCCAAAAATAACTAATCTGACATTAGTAGGACCCGGAAGTGCTGCAGATGCAACAATCTTTACTGAGAATAGTGGTTTAAAACTAAGAAGAGGAACTAAAGGGATGTTTACAAACGTGTTTTTGAGTGGATGGAAAGTTGGTTTTGATGTTGAAAATGACGAGACTATTGCTTTTGTTGGAAATGAATTGAAAGCTACAAACGTAACATTTGATGCCATTGCTACTAAATCTAAAGGAAAAACTACGGCAGCAACTACGGCAGATGTATCGGCTGTATTCACAGAATCCTTATCCGTTTCGACTGGAGCGGGAGCAGGTATTAGCGCACCCTCTTGGTCATTAAACTGGGCTATAGGTTTTTAAGCAAAAGCTAAAAAACAATTAACTAAAGCATCCTGACCTTTTCAGGATGCTTTTTTTTGGTATCATTTTTGAAATAAATTTTATATCTTTACATTAGAATAAAGCATCATGATAAAAAACTACTTTTATATTACCCTCTTATTGGTTGGTTTATTTTCCCTGAATGCTGTAGCACAGGACAATAAGCAGCAATCTAAAAATCAAGACACTTCAATTGATGGTCTTAGTTTTTATCCGAACCCTGTGAGTAATGGTAAAATTTATATCAGTTCGAAATCAAGTGCCGATAAGGAAATCACCATTTTTGATGTACTGGGAAAAAAAGTGCTACAAGCCACATTAAACACTAAGGAATTAAATATTGCAAGCATATCACCCGGAGTTTACATCATTCGGATTCGAGAGGGAGATGCTTTAGCCACCCGAAAATTAATAATAAAATAAAAAGTCACGATATCTTATTAAAAACTCCAATTCTAAAGTTGGAGTTTTTTTATTTAAGTACTTTTGTAAAAAATAAATTTCTTGATTAGTCCAACCGATATCTTTAGCATACACAGCCAAAAGCAATTTGAAAAAATAGCCTTGAAAATCTTTCGTTTCCAATATGAAAACAATTTGGTTTACCGTGAGTTTTGTGATTTATTAAAAACAGAGGTCGCAAAAGTTAAATCATTAGAACAGATTCCGTTTTTGCCTATTCAGTTTTTCAAAAGCCATAGCGTGCTTTCCACTCGCGATGTTGTTCAGGAAACTTTTAGCAGCAGCGGGACAACAGGATTAATGACTAGTAAACATTTGGTTACCGATGTCACTTTATATGAAGAAAGTTATCGAAAAGGCTTTTCCCAATTTTATGGTACTATTGAAGACTATGTCATTTTGGCTTTACTTCCCTCCTATTTAGAACGGGAAGGATCCTCTTTAATCTATATGGTTCGGGATTTAATCGAATTAAGCCGGAATCCTGAAAGCGGATTTTATCTCCACAATCAGGATGATCTTGTTCAAAAACTAATTCGTTTGGACCAATCCGGTCAAAATGTCATTTTGATAGGTGTTACTTTTGCTTTATTGGATTTGGTTGAAAAACAAGAATTCAAACTCCAAAACACCATCATCATGGAAACCGGCGGGATGAAAGGCCGTCGCAAGGAAATGATTCGCGAGGAGTTACACGATCTGCTTTCAAAGGGCCTTGGTGTATCTTCTATTCATTCGGAATATGGCATGACTGAATTATTATCCCAAGCCTATTCTCTGGGTAATGGTGTTTTTGAATGTCCGCCTTGGATGCAAATTCTGATTCGCGAAACCGAAGATGCTCTAAGCTATGTTGGTCCTGGAAAAACAGGTGGGATTAATGTAATTGATTTGGCCAATATCAATTCCTGTTCTTTTATCGCGACCCAAGATTTGGGCAAAAAAAATCCCAATAGTACTTTCGAAGTATTGGGACGTTTTGATAATTCGGATATCCGAGGATGTAATTTGATGGTTTTATAGTCTTAGGCCACTCTCAAAACAAAATAATTTTTCTTGCCGCTTTGCAACAACACAAATTGATTGTTGATTAAATCATTGGCGGAAAGCACGAAATCTTCCCCTACTTTTTCTTTGTTTACTGAAATAGAATTGGCTGTCAACGCTCGTCTGGCTTCCCCATTCGATTTCATAAATCCAGTTTTCTCATTTAAAACCGATACAATATCAATTCCAGCATCTAAAGCTGTTCTACTTATTTCGGATTGAGGAACCCCTTCAAAAACATCCAAAAAGGTCGCTTCATCCAGTTGTTTTAAATCATCTGAAGTAGAATTACCAAATAATATAGATGATGCTTTAATCGCATTTTCTAAGTCGGCTGCTGAATGCACCATTACTGTTATTTCTTCGGCTAATCTTTTTTGCAATAATCGCAAATGCGGTGTTTCTCTGTGTTCAGCTGTCAGCGTTTCAATTTCTACTTTGGTCAAGAAGGTAAAGATTTTAATATACTTTTCGGCGTCTACATCTGAAGTATTCAACCAATATTGGTAAAATTTATAAGGTGAAGTTCGGGCTGCATCGAGCCAAATATTCCCTCCTTCTGATTTGCCAAATTTTGTTCCGTCTGCTTTAGTAATCAAAGGACAAGTTAAAGCATAGGCTTTCCCACTGGCTATTCTACGAACTAGTTCGGTACCTGTAGTGATATTTCCCCATTGATCGCTTCCTCCCATTTGCAGGGTACAGCTTTTATTTTGGTATAAATGCAAGAAGTCGTAACCCTGAACCAGTTGATAGGTAAACTCTGTAAAAGACATGCCTTCAGCAGCTTCTGAGGACAATCTTTTCTTTACAGAATCTTTAGACATCATATAATTGACGGTAATGTGTTTTCCGATATCGCGAATGAAATCCAGAAAAGAAAAACCCTTCATCCAGTCGTAATTATTCACTAATTCGGCGGCATTTGCGGCATTGGAAGTAAAATCTAAAAACCGAGACAATTGAGCTTTGATCGCTTCTTGATTGTGACGCAAAGTCGCTTCGTCTAATAAATTTCTTTCATTCGATTTTCCAGATGGATCCCCAATCATTCCTGTTGCGCCACCCACAAGGGCTAAAGGCTTGTGGCCTGCTATTTGAAAATGTTTCAATAACATTACCCCCACTAAATGACCAATATGCAAGGAATCGGCAGTTGGGTCAATTCCAACATAAGCAACCCTCATTTGTTCCATCAAATGTTCTTGAGTGCCAGGCATAACATCATGGAGCATTCCTCTCCAAGTCACTTCTTCAATAAAATTCTTCATTAGTCTACAAATTTGTGCAAATATAGCGGATTTAGATAATTGTAGAATTAGAATTTAGATAATTCTTGTCGCTGGTTGTGAACGTTTAATTATTACCTTTGTCACTATGATTTTAGTAACAGGAGCCACGGGATTAGTCGGATCACATTTGGTGCTGCATTTGTTGGAAAACAAAGAAAATGTACGTGCTATTTACAGAAATTCCAAAACGATAGCCAAAACGAAATCGCTGTTTCAGCTTTACAATAAAGCGGCGGAGTTCGAACGAATAGAATGGATTTGTGCTGATATAACCGATGTTCCTTCCTTAGAACTCGTTTTTGAAAATATCAATTCTGTTTATCATTGTGCCGCTTTAATTTCATTTGACCCAAAAGATGAAGATCAACTTCGGAAGATTAACATTGAGGGAACAGCCAATATTGTTAATTTTTGTCTTGCCAATAAAATTCAAAAGTTGTGCTATGTTAGTTCTATTGCTGCACTTGGTGATTTAAAAGAAGGAGAAACCGTCCTAAATGAGGAAACCGAGTGGAATTCGGAAAAATACCATAGTGATTATGCTATTTCTAAATATGGTGCCGAAATTGAAATTTGGCGAGGTCAGCAAGAGGGCTTGGAGGTTGTAATTGTAAATCCTGGTGTAATTTTAGGCCCCGGCTTTTGGGACAGCGGTAGTGGTGAGCTATTTACGAAAGTAAAAAACGGATTATCTTTTTATACCCAAGGCGCTACCGGCTTTGTTTCCGTAAATGATCTTGTAAAAACCATGATCCAGTTGATGAAAAGCAGCATCAATGGCGAGCGATTTATTATAATTGCCGAGAATATCGGTTTTGAAACGCTATTAAATACTATCGCCAAATCCTTAGCTGTAAAATCCCCATCGGTTTATGCCAAACCCTGGATGACAGAAATTGGATGGCGATTGGATTGGATTTCTTCCACTCTTTTTTTTAGCAAGAGAAAACTAAGCCGGGCCATGGCCGAATCCCTTCATCGCACTGATTTGATTTCGAATGAAAAAATAAAAACACAATTGGATTTTGAATTTGAAAGCACCCTAAAATACAGCAGGGAAGTTGCTGTGTATTTAAAAAAACAATTATTTAGCGGTTTCTAATTTACTGGCCTCCTTATTTTTCAAGAGAAGTTGTTTTCCTTTTTTACTAATCAAGGTATCTATTTTTGCTTTTTTATCATCGATTCTTTTGCCAACTTCGGTATACATTTGTTTGTATTTTGGAACATCAGAAGCATAGTATTGTGTGCTTTTAGCAAACTGCGTACTGTCTATTTTATATTTTTTATAGACATATTCGTTTGATTTAATACTTTGACCCGCCAAATAATCCTGTGATTTAATTCCTTCTATAAGAGCTAAATCATAAATAATATCAATCATTTTCGCTTCGTCAATCAGGTTGTCTGGTTTTTTCACCATTGCATCCTGACAACTGATCAGCAAAAAAAGCAATCCAAAAAGACACGTACTTATTTTCATATTCAATTGAATTTTGGAATTCTACTACCGATCAAAAAGCAACCTTTTACCTTGAGGATCCCCTAAAACTTTAAAGTTGTTATACACCAATTTACCATTTACAAAAGTATGCGTAATCCTGGATTTGAAGGTAAAACCTTCAAAAGGAGACCAGCCACATTTAGCCAGAATATTTTCTTTTTTAACACTCCATGGCAAGCCTGAATTAACGATTACCAAATCGGCATAATACCCTTTTTTAACAAAACCTCTTTTTTCAATTTGGAAAATTTTAGCCGGATTATGAGCCATTTTCTCAACTATTTTCTCAATAGAAATTTTACCTTGATGAAAAGCTTCAAACATTGCTACAACAGCATGTTGCACTAACGGTCCTCCTGAAGGCGCTTTTAAGTAGGATTGATTTTTTTCTTCTAAGGTATGAGGGGCATGATCTGTCGCTATTACATCTATGCGACCGTCATTTAAAGCATCCCATAAGGCCTGACGATCTTCGGGTGTTTTTACAGCCGGATTCCATTTAATCAAATTCCCTTTGGTTTTATAATCTTCATTAGAAAACCAAAGATGATGAATACAGACTTCGGCCGTTATTTTTTTCTTTTCTAGTGGAATTTTATTGGTAAACAAACTCATTTCCTTGGCCGTAGAAAGATGAAAGATATGCAAGCGAGCTCCCGTTTTCTTTGCCAAGGCAATTGCTTTGGAGGAAGAAATATAACAGGCTTCGGCACTACGAATAAGATGGTGCATTTCGATAGTCACATTTTCTCCAAATTCTGCTTTATATTTTTCTAAATTATTTTGAATCGTAGTCTCATCTTCACAGTGAACTGCAATTAACATTGGAGTACTAGAGAATATTTTTTCTAAAACAGCTTCATTGTCCACCAACATATTCCCCGTTGAGGAACCTAAAAATATTTTAATTCCGGCAACGTTTTTAGGATTAGTCTTTAGAATTTCATCTAAATTATCATTGGTAGCACCCATCATAAAGGAATAATTCGCAAAGGAATTAGTCGCTGCGATTTGGTATTTATCTTCTAAAATCTCCTGAGTAACGGCATTGGGAACGGTATTAGGCTGTTCAATAAAAGAGGTAATACCCCCTGCGACAGCCGCTTTTGATTCGGAAGCAATATCGCCCTTGTGCGTTAAACCCGGTTCTCTAAAATGCACCTGATCGTCTATGGCGCCCGGAATTAAATAATTCCCTTCGGCATCAATAATTTTGGTTGCATTTGATTTTACGCTAATAGACTCGGCAATATCAACAATAAATTCGTCCTCTATTAACACATCCCCTTCAAAAATAGTTCCTTCATTGACTATTTTTGCATTCTTAATCAAAATCCTGTTCATTGTATTTTTTTCTTTTTGGAATAGCTAGAAGCAATTCCTATAATCGATTAAAAAGCTTTCTAATTCTCAAAGAGATTACCCCGAATACGGCTTCTTTAATAATTGAATTGCTCATTTTGGATTGCCCCTTAGTACGATCTGTAAATATAATTGGCACTTCGACGATATTAAAATCTTTGGCGAAAGCTCTATATTTCATTTCAATTTGGAAGGCATAACCTATAAATTTAATTTTATCCAGATTAATTTGTTCCAACACCTTTCGGCGGTAACAAATAAATCCTGCAGTGGCGTCATGAATTTTCATTCCAGTAATAATACGCACGTAAACAGAAGCAAAATAAGACATCAAAACTCTGTTTAAAGGCCAATTTACAACATTTACGCCTGTAACATATCTAGAACCAATGGCCAGTTCGGCTTGACCAAAATGACAACTGTTGTATAATTTCTCTAAATCGGCAGGATTGTGGGAGAAATCGGCATCCATTTCAAAAATATAATTATATTTTTTATCTAGAGACCATTTAAAACCATGAACGTATGCGGTACCCAAGCCTGCTTTCTTAACTCTATTTTCTAAATACAAACGTCCCGGAAACTCCTCTTGCAGTTGTTTGACTTTTAAAGCCGTATGATCCGGAGAATTATCGTCAACCACCAGAATATCAAAGGGATGATGTAATGAAAATACGGCTCTAACGATGCTTTCAATATTTTCAATCTCGTTATAAGTGGGTATTATGACAATACAATCGCTCATTTTGTGTTTAAAATTTGATGCAAAAATAAACTTTTTATAGCAGTTGCCTCCTAATAAATTTATAATAAAACACAGAAATTGCAAAAATGGGAGTTCCATGATTTGCTTGTGCTAAAATATCTGAGACGAAAACTCCAAAACAAGGAAATAAATGAAATAAAATTTTAGTAATTTTACCGCCATTATGATTGAAAATGTATTTCATCCGCGAATAATAGAAAACAAAGATTGGGCAATCCTTTTATTTGTTCTGGCGCTACTTTTAATTGCTATAAGCAAATCGGCTTTTGAATCGCGATTCAATGATTTTATGAATTTGATCGTTTCTGACAAATACATTAAAATTTATAAAGATTCGGCCCAATTGATTAGCGGCTTTACGGTATTTTTATTTGTTGTTCAATTAATTTCCTATTCCTTTTTTATTCAATTATCCCTTCATTGCTTTGGTTTGGCATCGAAAAGTGATTGGGTTGTATTTATTCAAATTCTGACGTTTCTTGTCTTTTTTATTTTATCAAAATATCTGATAGAGCAAATAATCGCTACTGCCTTTGACATCGAAGAATTTGTAAAACAATACAATTTATACAAATTAAGCTACCGTTCCTTCATTGGATTAGTGCTTTTACCCATAGACATTGTACTCTATTACAATGAAACATTATCAAGGACGCTGTTTTTTACGATAATTATACTTCTTTTGATAACTAACGCTGCAACCTACCTACTTTCATTAAAGAATTATCAAAATTTATTATTTGGCAAGTTCTTTTATTTTATTTTATATCTTTGCACTCTTGAAATAGCGCCCTACTATTTTATGTATTATTGGTTTACAAAAAAGTTAGCACAATAGAAAACATTACATATGAAAGTGAAAACAATTTTGGTGTCACAACCAGAGCCTAAGGTAGAAAACTCCCCTTACTTTGAGCTCCAACAAAAGCATAAAGTTAAAGTAGATTTTAGACCTTTTATTCATGTTGAAGGAGTTAATGCAAAAGACATTAGACTACAAAAAATAGATCTTAATCATTATACCGCTATCATTTTGACGAGTAAAAACTCGGTGGATCACTTTTTTAGGGTGGCCGAAGAAATGCGATTTAAAGTACCGGAATCTTTAAAATATTTTTGCCAATCGGAAGCTGTAGCTTTTTACCTTCAAAAATATGTAGTGTACCGAAAACGTAAAATCTATGTAGGACAGAAAGATTTTGCTGATATGGCACCACTTATCAAGAAATACAAGGACGAAAAGTTTTTATTACCTGCATCTGATCAATTGAATGCAGACGCCCCGATAACATTAGACAATTTGAAGGTAGACTGGACACCCGCTGTTTTTTACAAAACGGTGATGAGTGATTTGTCTGATTTGGCCGATGTTTACTACGATATATTGGCATTTTTTAGTCCAACAGGAATAAAATCATTGTTTATGAATTTTCCTGATTTTGAACAAAACAATACGCGAATAGCTGTTTTTGGAAGCAGTACTCAAAAAGAAGCTTTAGAACATGGATTGCGAATAGATATTCTGGCTCCAACTCCAGAAACGCCTTCTATGACCATGGCTTTGGAGAAATATATTTCGGAAGCCAATAAAGGAAAATAAAATTATCCTAGTTTATATAAAAAGAGCCCTGCAATGCAGGGCTCTTTTAAGTTATTTTAAGCTTTTATTATCTTTAAGCCTCATATATTTTACTATTTCCTTTTCTGAAATCTTAGGATTAGCTCCTTCCTGACCTGCCACAAGTGCACCAATAGCACAAGCATGATTTAAAGCTTTTTGAGGAGATTTGCCTCTTAATAAATGTACGATCAATGTTGCTAAAAAAGAATCTCCTGCTCCAACGGTATCCACTACATTTATAAAATAACCACTATTGTAATAAAACTTATTATTATAAAACAAAACGGCTCCAAATGCACCTTTAGTAACACAAATCTGTTTTGTATTTGTTTTTTTAGCTATGTATTTGATGTTTTGCTCAAAAGAATTGAAAGGAGACTGTAATTTTTTACTTACTTCCCATAATTCTTCATCATTAAGTTTAATAAAATCAGCCCTCGACATTAACTCCATTAGCACTTCTGTTGTATAATAGGGCGCTCTAAGATTGGCATCAAGCACTTTATATTTAGCTTTATCCAATAAAGCATACAATGTTGATCTTGAAATTTCATCCCTACAGATTAAGCTTCCAAAAATAAAAACATCTGAAGTTGAAACCTTTTCAATCATTTCATTTGTCAGTGTAATTTTGTCCCAGGCTGAAGGATACATAATATCATAAGATGCATTTCCTTTTTCGTTAATCATTACATTCACGACACCCGTTTTATATTCCTCGCCGACTTGAATAGCATCTGAACAGACATTCTGGTTTTTTAAATATGATACTATATCAACACCATCCTCATCATCACCTACACGACTTATAATTGTTGTATTTGCACCTAACGAATTCATCCTTAGCGCCACATTTAGAGGTGCTCCTCCAATTTTTTTATGTGATGGGAATACATCCCACAAAACTTCCCCAAAAGTCACAACACTTAAAGTATATTTTTTTTCCATTATATTAAAAATTAAGAGCTTGGCCTAACATTTACAAGCTTCTGTTATTGATTTTTATTTGCATCAAACTAAGCTCTTTTTCCTAGTACTTCTGTATAAATACAAAAAAGGAAAACGCTGATTTAAATGAGTAAAACAGCATTTAGTTTGAGAAAATTTGTATTTATTGTACTTCGTTTACCTCTAAAACTACGCTCGTCCTTTTTAAAGAGACATTAGGATTGATTCCTGCTTTCATTAAGAAATCCCCGGAGTAAATTTTGTCAGAATCGATTGTCGAAATAGCACCAGGAACCAAGTTGATTTCTTTTACACTATATTTTTTCTTTGGATTCAATCCGTTTAACACCACTGGTCGTTCAGTTGCCGTTATGTTAAATCGGTTGTTTACCAAATAGTTAAAAACAATTGCTTTGTTTTTCTCTGGATTTACATACATCAATGCCGCAATATTATTTTCATGAGGATTCACTAAACGGAACATATCACCATGCCAAACAATATCTTTAAATGAGCTATAATTTGTTATGGCTTGTTTGCAAAACAACTTATCATCGGCATTTAATTTGCTAGCTACAATATCAAAGCCTAGTTTACCCATACTAGCCACATCTACTCTAAATTTTAGTGGTTGTTTTCCCCAATCAGTAACATGATTGTCTGTAGCAATGGACGGAAAAAAATAAGAATAATCCCATTGAACAAAGATCCTTTCTAAGGGTTCGGTATCATCTGTTGGCCAAAACTCGGTGAAATATTTCAATAATTCATAATCGCCACGACCGCCGCCACCTGAACACAACATCATTGGTACTTTTGGATATTTTAGCCTAATCCGTTGGAGAACTTTATACAAACCTCGTGTATAGTCAACATATAGATTAGATTGAGGCAATCCTTTTTTGTTCAGATAAGCAGAATAGGCATTGTAAATAACGGCATTACAATCCCATTTTATAAATGCCAAGTCCGGGTTTTTTACAAAAAGATTGTCTACAATCCCAAAAACGAAATCTTGTACTTCGGGATTCGATAAATCCAAAACCATTTGATTTCTATAATAAATCTCCGGTCTTTCTGGTTGACGAATGACCCAGTCACGATGTTTTTCGTATAATTCACTTTTTGGATTTACCATTTCAGGTTCAATCCAAATACCAAATTTTACGCCCTCTTTTTTGGCTTCTTTTACTAAATAACCTAAACCACTTGGTAATTTCTTTTTATTTTCTTGCCAATCTCCAAGACCTGCGTCGTCATTGTTTCTTGGATATTTATTGCCAAACCAACCGTCATCTAATAGAAACATATCGACTCCCAAATCTTTGGCATCTTTGAATAAGCCTTTTAGTTTGGTTTCATCAAAATCAAAATAAGTGGCTTCCCAATTGTTCAATAAGGTAAGGCGCTCACCTTGCCCATCCAGCAATCTGTACTTTCTTGCCCAATCGTGTAAATTTCTACTAGCCTCACCTGTACCCTGATTTGAAAGTACATAAATTAAAGAAGGCGTTTTAAAAACTTCGTTTGGAGCTAACGAATATTCAGAAGCAAACGGATTGATTCCGGCAATTAGTCTAAGGTTTTTATTAGATGATGGTTGGTTTGGTAATAAATACCCAAGAAATAATGATGATGCGGGACTTGGCGATTGGCAGGAAAATAAGAATAAACTTCCTAGTGGATTGGGTTATTTGGTGAAGGAAGCTAAAA
>CANEZU010000020.1 GCA_947444255.1 Flavobacteriaceae bacterium
AGGTTTATCCTGGAAAACTTTAGCACCTATTCGGGAACACCAATCAAATACATTTTTAAAAGCAACTGAATAATTTCCATTGTTTTCCGCCATAGAAACTACAAGGATATCAGCTTGACCGATTTTTGCTAAAAAGGCTTTTGCTAGCTCGTGCTGACCAATTCCAACTTCAATATCAACGCCAAATAAAGGCATTTCATAGTCGTTTAGATCTAATATTTCAACTGCTGCATTTTCAAAAAGAGAACTAGCATAAGTCGCTAATTTTTTATTGATTGATTTTGAACTATTGCTCCCTGCGAAGGCGATAATTTTCATATTGCTGTTTTTTTTTAAAGGTAGTCAATTTTGAGATATTAGAGAAGCAATTACTATTCGAGACCACCTGCCCCAGATTGAAACGGCATCCTTTTTCTGGCTTCTTTAGCCAGGAAAAGATAGAGTGTAAAGCTGGATTAAGGCCCAAAAAAAACCTGCAAAATTACTCTCGCAGGTTTCCTGATATTTATATTTTTGTGAAATTATACGTTAAATCTGAAGTGCATTACATCACCATCTTTTACGATATATTCTTTACCTTCTACTTTAAATTTACCGGCTTCTTTACATTTTGCTTCAGAACCATAGTGCACGAAATCCTCATAAGAAATCACTTCAGCACGGATAAATCCTTTTTCAAAATCAGTATGAATAACTCCTGCAGCCTGAGGCGCTGTAGAACCAACGTTAATAGTCCAGGCGCGAACTTCTTTAACTCCAGCGGTAAAATAAGTTTGTTGTTTCAATAATTTGTAGGCCGCACGGATTAAAACAGAAGCACCCGGTTCGTGTAATCCCATATCTTCAAGAAAAACTTGACGCTCTTCATAACTTTCCAATTCAGTAATATCAGCTTCAGCACCGACAGAAAGCACAATCACTTCGGCATCTTCGTCCTTCACTAATTCGCGAACTAGATCTACGTATTTATTCCCTTTTACAGCCGAATTTTCATCAACATTACAAACATATAACACTGGTTTTGCAGTGATTAATTGAAAACCTTCCATCAAAACCTCTTCGTCATTATTCAATAGCGCAATAGTTCGAGCAGATTTAGCTTGCAACAAGGTTTCTCTAATTCGATCTAAAAGTGCTTTTTCGGTTTGAGCTTCTTTATTACCTGTTTTGGCAGCACGATTTACCTTTTCTAATCTTTTTTCGACGTTCTCTAAATCTTTTAATTGCAACTCAATATCGATAGTTTCTTTGTCACGAATAGGATTTACATTTCCGTCAACGTGAACAATATTATCATTATCAAAACAACGCAAAACATGAATAATAGCATTACATTCTCTAATATTTCCAAGGAATTGATTTCCTAAACCTTCTCCTTTACTGGCTCCTTTTACAAGACCTGCAATATCTACAATATCTACAGTTGCCATTTGCACGCGTTCTGGTTTTACCAATTCTTCCAATTTTTCCATTCTGGAATCTGGAACATTTACAACACCAATATTAGGTTCAATCGTACAAAACGGAAAGTTAGCACTCTGCGCTTTAGCATTCGACAAACAATTAAACAATGTTGATTTTCCTACATTTGGTAATCCTACAATTCCTGCTTTCATTTGATATAAAATTGACGGCTAACTTACTTCAGTTAACGGTTAGTATTGTTTTTTAAAAGTTTGCAAATATAAGGTTTATATTTTTTTTAAAAGTCCTTATTCTAATTAATAGCTAAAAGTTAATATTAGGTTAAAAAACGGTATCTTGCGGCCAAAACAAACCCCAACTAATTACTAACTCAATTAATTTATCATGAAAAAACTCATTTTATTAGTAGTGTTTTTACTAAATGCTTCCTTTATTTTCGCTCAAAAGGAAATAAGCGGAAAAGTAAAAGACAAATCAGGATCAGCTATTTCCGGTGTAAATGTTACCGAAAAAGGAACTTCAAATGCAACTTCATCCGGTATAGATGGAGCTTACAAAATCAGAGTTAAAGAAGGTGCAAAACTTGTTTTTAGCTATATTGGTTTTACAAATGTTGAAAAAGGTACTACGGCTAGTTCTCAAATTGACATCGTTTTATCAGAAGATGGTGGACAAGTTTTACAAGAAGTTCAAATAGTAGGTTCTAGAAATACTAAAAGAACAGTAGTAAATTCAGCTGTTCCAATTGATATTATCAACATGAAAGAACTTACCACCCAAAGTGGAAAAATCGAAATCAATCAATTATTACAATACATCGCTCCTTCCTTTAATGCAAACAAACAATCAGGATCTGATGGTGCCGATCACGTGGATCCAGCCTCTTTGAGAGGAATGGGACCCGATCAAACTTTGGTTTTAATAAATGGAAAAAGAAGACATCAATCTTCACTTGTAACGCTTTACGGAACTCGTGGTAGAGGAAATACAGGAACCGATTTAAATGCAATTCCAGCTTCTTCAATCAAAAGAATCGAAATTTTGAGAGATGGTGCAGCTGCACAATACGGTTCTGATGCAATTGCTGGTGTAATCAATATTGTATTAAATGACAATGTGGATGAATTAACCGGTTCTGTTACTTATGGGACTTTCAACACCAATGCCAAAGGGACTTTTCTTCCTGGAACAGCAAACACTAAAAACTTTAGACTCGATGAAAATGGGAATGGTAATTCATATGGAAGAAATAGATCTTTTGATGGAAATACGGTAAAAGTTGCTGCAAATTATGGCGTTGCCCTTGGTAAAGATGGCGGTTTCATTAATTTCACTACTGAATTTTTTACTAAAGAAAAAGTACTTCGTCCCGGTTTTGATTTTAGAAAAGGTTTTGGAGAAGCGTCTATGGACAGCTACAATTTTTCTGCAAATATGGAGATTCCTGTATCAGCAAAAACTAAAGTTTATGCTTTTGCAGGTAGAAATTATAGAGATACAGATGCTTATGCTTTTACGAGAAACAGCCCAGCTCCAAATGTAAACGAAACGGTTTATCCTGGTGGTTATACACCAAGAATTACTTCAATTATACTAGATAATTCCATAACTACAGGTGTTAAAACAGAAACGGATAGTGGCTGGAAAGTTGACATTAGTAATACCTACGGAATAAATAAATTTCATTATGCCATAAAAGGAACAATGAATCCATCGCTACTAACTGCTTCTCCAACAAATTTAGATGCAGGTGGACATAGCTTAGCACAAAACACGACAAATTTTGATTTCTCTAAAAATTACGATACTGTATTAGAAGGTATGAATTTAGCTTTTGGTGCCGAATACCGTACAGAAAATTTCATTATCTTTTCAGGCCAAGAAGCATCTTACACAACTTATGATGCAAATAGACTTCCTGTAACAAACCAAACTCCTGTTGGTAATATTCTTATATTTAGAGATTCAGCAGGGAATCCAATTCTTGACGGAGATGGTAAAGAACAATTAATTCCTGGAAGTTCTCAAGGATTTCCTGGATATAGTCCTTTGAACGCTGTTGACAAAAATCGTAGTAACCTTTCCTTATATGCAGATACTGAATTTGACATCACAAAAAGCTTTATGTTAAGTGGTGCTGTTCGTTATGAAAAATACAGTGATTTTGGAAGTACTATAAATGGAAAATTAGCTTCTAGACTTAAACTTGCAAACAATATCAACTTAAGAGGTTCACTTAGCACCGGTTTCCGTGCCCCTTCATTAGCGCAGTCTTACTATGGCTTACATTTTACAAATATTAATGCCGATGGTGCAACTGAAATTTTGCTTTCACCAAACGATAGCCCAGTAACACGCTCTTTTGGAATCCAAAAACTAAAACAAGAAACTGCCGTTAATGCCTCCTTAGGTTTAACTGCTACTTTTAGTAATTTTACTGCTACGGTAGATGGTTACATGATTAATGTAAAAGACAGAATTGTATTGACAAGCTATTTTGATGCTTCTAGCAAAGGATTAGGTGTTGATAAAGCGCAATTTTTCGCTAATGCAGCAGACACTAAAACCCTAGGTTTAGATATCGTATTGGCTTGGAAGAAAAGATTTAGTGAGTCAACCGTGAGTGCAACGCTTGTAGGAAATATCAATGATATGAAAATTGCGAAAGTACATAATGGAAGTTTAGATGCCGAAACCTTTTTCGGAAAACGCGAACAAGCTTTTTTATTGGCATCAGCACCAAAAAACAAATTTGGGTTAAATCTTAACTATTCTCACCAAAAATTTGATTCTGGATTAGCATTCACGCGTTTTAGCAAAATAGTTTTAATTGACTATGCTAATTTAGATAATGTATACAATGCAAGAGTAAATACTGATTTAACTTTTGGATACCAATTCACTAAACAATTAAAATTAACCTTAGGAAGCAATAACCTTTTCAATATTTATCCTACTAAACAAGATGAGTCAGGAAATACTGAAGCAGGTGGTTATTGGGATGCCGTACAAATGGGATTCAACGGGGCTTATTATTATGCTAGAATAGGATTTGTTTTCTAATCTTAATTTCAATTAAACAAAAAATCCTGAACTAAACCAGTTCAGGATTTTTTTGTTGTAATACTATTTTTAAATTTATTCGTTGTGTAAAAAAGCTTGTCTATTCAACAAAGTCTCTTCACTTTCTACATGATTATCATCTGGAACACAACAATCTACTGGACAAACTGCAGCACATTGTGGCTCATCGTGAAAACCTTTACACTCGGTACATTTGCCTGGAACAATATAATAAATATCATCTGAAATCGGAGTTTGAGCAGCATCAGCATCAATTTCAGAGCCATCTGCTAAAATAACTTTCCCTCTTATTTTTGTTCCGTCTTTGTATCTCCAATCGTCTGCACCTTCATATATCGCTGTGTTTGGACATTCCGGTTCACAAGCACCGCAATTAATACATTCATCTGTTATTATGATTGCCATATTTATTAGTCTTAAAGTTTAAAACTCCTAAAGTCTCGAATTCAATTGCCATTTTGATCTTTCGAATAAATGACTTTTGACTTTCGACTTTATTATGCTTATTTTTGTGCAAAATTACGGCCAAAACAGTTCATAAACAAATAAACAAATGTTACAAAGGGATAAAATAAAATCATTCGTTGAATTAGGAAAGTTTTTAAGTCAATTTTCAGAAAAAGAAAGTCTTGAAAACACAGCTGTTTTAAATAATGATTTATTTTTTAATGCTTTTCAGGATTTGATTCAATTATCTCAATCTCACAATGGATGGTATACAAAAGAGAATGTTTATTTTGCTATACAATCTTGGGCTGAAGCGCTTACAGAATCCAATTTAAATAAATGGCTCTCAGCCTATAATTTTAATGACGTTCAATCCAAAACAATTGGTTTAATCTTAGCCGGAAATATTCCTTTAGTGGGTTTTCATGATTTTATTTCTGTTCTAATTTCAGGTCATAATGTCTTAGTAAAAACAGCTTCAAATGATCAGCATTTATTGCCTTTTTTAGCAAAATACTTAATAGCAACAGAACCAAAACTAGAAAACTGTATCACTTTCGTTCTAGGAAAATTAGAAGGATTTGACGCTGTTATAGCTACTGGAAGTAACAATACCTCCCGATATTTTGAATATTATTTCAAAAACAAACCTAGCATTATTCGAAAATCCAGAAATTCAGTAGCTGTGTTAAACGGTGCAGAATCAGAAACACAAATGATTGCTCTTGGCGAAGATATTTTTCGCTATTTTGGTTTGGGATGCCGAAATGTATCTAAATTATTTGTTCCAAAAGGTTATAATTTTGATGCTTTTTTTGGTGGAATTTTCCCTTATCAGGACGTTATCAAATATGAAAAATACGCTAATAATTACGATTACAATAAAGCGGTATTTTTAATGAGTAATTTCCAATTGCTCGACAATGAATTTTTGACTATCAAAGAAGATTCAAGCTATGCTTCTCCTATTTCAAGTGTTTTTTATGAATTTTACGAAAATATAGAGGATTTGAAAACACGACTGATAAATGAAGGCGAACAAATTCAATGTATTGTTTCCAATGATTTAATTGAAAATAGCATTCCTTTTGGCCAAACTCAAAAACCCCAACTTTGGGATTATGCTGATAATGTAGACACCATTTCCTTTTTAATCGGAATCTAAACATCAAGCTTGGTGAATTATCAAGTATTTTATTTAATTCTGATATAATTACAGCACTAATTCACAATTTCTTAAAATCTAGATTTAACTTATCTTTAAACACAGTTTGCAGCTATATCGATATAGTTAATAACATTGATTGATATTTGGTATATAAAATTTAGTTTACGGTATGTATTTCCGAATTTTGCACCTTTAAATTTTAGAATTCAACATACACATATCATGAAAAAACACAATTATAGCGCCGGACCTTGTATTTTACCTCAAGAAGTTTTTGAAAAATCAGCTGAGGCGATTTTAAATTTTAATAATTCTGGCCTTTCTATTTTAGAAATATCACACCGAAGTAAAGATTTTGTTGCTGTAATGGACGAAGCAAGAGCTTTGGCTTTAGATTTATTAGGATTAACAGGAAAAGGTTATCAAGCCTTATTTCTACACGGAGGAGCAAGTTTAGAGTTTTTAATGATTCCTTATAATTTAATGAAAAAGGACGGAAAAGCGGCTTATTTAGATTCTGGAACATGGGCTAGTAGCGCAATCAAAGAAGCGGTATCATTTGGTGAAACCGTGGTAGTTGCCTCTTCTAAATCCGAAAATTACAATCATATCCCTAAAGGTTATGTTGTTCCCGCTGATGCGGATTATTTTCACTGTACCAGTAATAACACAATCTTCGGAACTCAAATAAAAGATTTCCCTAGTTTAGACATACCAGTAGTTTGTGACATGAGTTCGGATATTTTCTCTAGAGTGTTAGACTTTAGCAAATTTGATTTAATCTATGCCGGAGCACAAAAAAACATGGGCCCTGCAGGAACTACTTTAGTTGTAATCAAAGAAGAAATTCTTGGAAAAACAGGAAGAACTATTCCAAGTATGTTGGATTATGAAAAACATATTAAAGCAGAAAGCATGTACAATACTCCTGCTGTATTTCCGGTTTACGCTTCACTTTTAACATTACAATGGTTGAAAAAATTAGGTGGAATTGCAGCTATCGAAAAAATAAACAACGCAAAAGCAAGCTTATTATACGCTGAAATTGATCGTAATCCTTTGTTTAGAGGAGCCGCTAAAGTAGAAGATCGTTCTATTATGAATGCTACTTTCTTGTTGGAAAATGAGGCCCATGCGCCAATTTTTGATACCTTATGGAAAGAAGCTGGAATTTCTGGTTTACCTGGCCATCGATCAGTTGGTGGATACAGAGCATCTATGTACAACGCACTTCCTTTAGAAAGTGTCGAAGTATTAGTTGATGTTATGAAAGATTTAGAAATCAAGGTTTCTGAAATGAAATTCTAAACCAAAAAGATCCTAGAAAAAAAAATAATCGTAAAAAATCTAAACGAGAAATTTTACAAAAAAACAATAAAAATGAAAGTATTAGCCAACGACGGAATTTCTAAAAGTGGAATCCTAGCATTAGAAAAAGGTGGATTTGAAGTAATTACAACGAAAGTAGCACAAGAACAAGTTGCGAATTTTGTTAACGAAAACAACATAAGCGTTGTACTCGTGAGAAGCGCAACTAAAGTTCGAAAAGACATTATTGACGCATGCCCTGGACTACGAATAATTGGCCGTGGTGGAGTTGGAATGGATAATATCGATGTTGATTATGCCCGTTCTAAAGGGATTAGTGTAATTAATACTCCAGCTTCTTCTTCAGAAAGTGTAGCGGAATTAGTATTTGCTCATTTATTTTCAGGTGTCCGTTTTTTACATGATTCCAATAGAAATATGCCTTTAGAAGGGGATTCTAAATTTGAAGCATTAAAAAAAGCCTATGCTAATGGAATCGAGTTGAGAGGAAAAACACTTGGAATTATTGGTTTTGGACGTATAGGACAAGCTACTGCAAAAATGGCGCTTGGATTAGGTATGAAAGTTGTTGCTTCTGACGTGTACATTGATAAAGCAACTGTAAAAGTAGATTTCTTTGATGGACAATCCGTTAGCATCGAAATCGTTTCGGAACCTTTAGAAGATTTATTTAAAAAATCAGATTTCATCACTCTTCATGTTCCTGCTCAAAATGGCTATGTAATTAGTACTGCAGAAATAGCTAAAATGAAAGATAATGTTGGAATCATTAATTGTTCTCGTGGCGGTGTTATTGATGAAATTGCATTAATCGAAGCCCTAGAGAATGGAAAAGTTTTATTTGCAGGATTAGATGTTTTTGAAAGCGAACCATCACCAGAAATTAAAATTTTAATGAACCACAAAATATCATTAACACCACATATTGGGGCGGCCACTTTAGAAGCTCAAGACCGTATAGGAACAGAACTAGCAGATCAAATTATCAATTTTTTCAAAGCTGAAAAAGCATAAATTAATCGCTAATCAAAAAATCAAACCAAACGAAAGTTTGGTTTTTTTTGTTAAAAAAAAAGCTCCTTCCTGCCTTTTTTATATCTTTATATAAATTAAGAGCTATGAGAAATTTAATTTATTTTAGCCTCCTTTTAGTATTGATTTGCTCGTGTAAATCGGTCAAAACCACTGTCCCTTATTTACAAAATAAGGAGACTAATACTAAAATTTCAGACACTGTAAGAATTGCAAATGACGAATTACAATATGAAGTAATAATAATTGATCCTGGCTATAGCACTTGGTTGCTGTCTAGGGCTCAGCCTAGAAATTATTATTCTTTATCTTTTTTAGAGATTAAAAACCTCATTTTTGTCAATGAATGGAACCGACGAGTAAATCAGCCTTTTCTATATGATCCAAAATTGTATGAATTAAGGATTGATTACGACCCAAACATTCATTATGGTTATGAAGTAAATTATCTAATCTATAATTATTTTATGTATTTTCAAAACCGTTACAAACAGAAATTATAGCTTAAATTGCCATAAAATATTTATATGGCAACTAATAAAATAGTATGCAGAAATTAAAAAAACGCTGGGGTATCGATTCAAACTTTCAAATTATAATTATTTTTATTGTCTTTGCCCTTACAGGCTCTGCCTCTGCTTGGTTGTCGAAACCTTTTTGTTATTGGCTTGGTATTACAAAGGAGGATTTGAAATTTTGGTTTACACCCCTAAGATTATTATTGATATTCCCCATCTATCAAATTCTTTTGGTTTTGATTGGATTTCTATTTGGCCAGTTTGACTTCTTTTGGGCATTTGAAAAAAAAATGATTCGAAGGATGAAACTGGGTTTCTTGCTTCCTAAAGAAAATAAAACCTCATGACATAAAAAAAAACGCCTGTTAAAGAGGCGTTTCTGTTCTATAAATTATAAGCTCCGTTATTTTTCTGGTTTAACCATATTGAAGAAATCATTTCTGTTTTCTTTTTCATTAAAAATTCCACCATATTGGATAGTTGAAGTAAAACTAGACTCATGTTTAATTCCTCTACTGGACACACAAAGGTGCTTTGCTTCCATCACAATAATAACATTCTCCGTATCTAAAGCGACTTTCAAATCATTAAAAATTTGCATAATTAATCGTTCCTGAACCTGAGGTCTTCTGGAATAATAATCTACAATTCGGTTTAACTTTGACAAACCTATAACTTTACCACTCGAAATATAACCAATATGTGCTTTTCCAAAAATAGGTAAAAAATGATGCTCACAGGTAGAATTAAAACTGATATTAGCTTCTACTAACATTTTATCATAATGATAACTATTATCAAATACGGATATTTTTGGCTTATTCTTTGGATTCAAACCCCCAAATATTTCCTGAACAAACATTTTAGCCACCCGATTAGGTGTTCCTTGCAAACTGTCATCAGTCATATCCATTCCTAACTCTTCCATAATTTTATGAAAGTGTTTTTGAATTACAACCATTTTTTCGGAATCTGATTTTGCGAAAGCATCGGCTCGCAAAGGAGTATTATCGGAAGTCATAATGTGATCATCCCCTAAGATTTCAAATAATTCTTTATCGTTTAATATACTCATTTTTGTTATTGTTTTTTTTAAAATTAATTTTATTGCTATACTTCCTAAAAGCTGTTCTATAAATTTAAATTTTAGACTTCTGCCTTTTTTAATTTAGATTGATATTTTTCTCTGAGTTTTACTAATTTGGGCATTATTGAAAAAGTACAATAGGATTGTGCCTTATTTTGATTGTAATAATCATGATGATAGTCTTCTGCAACATAAAATTTAGAAGCAGGTGAGATTTTCGTAACAACCGCTCTACCAAATATATTTTTGTAATTTAAAAGATCTATATATTCTTCAGAAATTTTATTTTGTTCTTCGTTCAAATAAAAAATTTCACTCCGGTACTGTGTTCCTACATCATAAGCTTGCTTGTTAAGAGTTGTAGGGTCATGAGTTGCAAAAAATATTTCAAGAAGCGTTTCGAAATTTATAACATTTGAATCAAAACTAATTTTTACAGCTTCTGCATGACCTGTTTCACCAGAACAAATATCTGCATATCTTGGATCAGTTGTTGCGCCGCCTATATAGCCTGGAACTACGTTAAGAACACCTTCTAATTCTAAAAATACTGCTTCTGTACACCAAAAACATCCACCTGCAAAAATGGCTTGCTCTTCAACAATACCAAATTTGGAATTTATAATTGTATAATTTTGATTTAACATAACTTATATTTTTAAAACAGAAATCAAACATAAATTTAAATGAAACATAATTTTATAAGTTCGATTTTTTTTGTTTAACAAATATAATACATTATTAAACAAAAATATTAATTTAACACATAATTATTACTTATGATACTATATAAAAAGTTGTGTAGTAAAAATTCATTGACTTTTAGTTTTCGAACTTAGAGATTATTTCTGAAAAACATTGTTTCTTTGTACAAATGATTTTTATGATTCAGGCTGAAAATATCCACAAATATTACGAAAAATTACACGTCCTTAAAGGGGTGAATCTGCACATCCAAAAAGGCGAAATTGTATCTATTGTAGGAGCTTCTGGAGCAGGTAAAACAACATTGCTTCATATTTTAGGCACATTGGACAAGCCAACCGTTCAAAAAGATACTGTATTACTTATTAATGGAGAAGACATTTTAAAAAGAAATGATACTGCTTTGTCTAAATTCAGAAATTTAAACCTTGGGTTCATATTTCAATTTCACCAATTATTACCCGAATTTTCAGCCTTAGAAAACGTTTGTATTCCTGCTTTCATTGCGGGTAAAAATAGCATAGAGATCGAAGGAGAAGCTAAAATATTATTGGATTATCTCGGACTATCTCATAGAATTCATCACAAACCCAATCAACTTTCAGGGGGAGAACAACAGCGAGTTGCTGTGGCAAGGGCATTAATTAATAAACCCGCTATTATTTTTGCCGATGAACCTTCCGGAAACTTAGACACTGCATCGGCAGAAAATCTGCACCAATTATTTTTTAAATTAAGAGACGAATTGGGTCAGACATTCGTAATTGTTACTCATAACGAAGAATTGGCAAATATGGCAGATAGAAAATTGATTATGGTTGATGGGCAAATCAGTAATCCGGAATAAATACTACATTCCAATTATGAAGCAATCAGAACTAAAGTCTTTTCTTGACGAAAAGGTACACTTATACAACAACAGGGATTTCATCGATAGCGATCCGGTTCAAATTCCACATTTATTCAGTTCAAAAGAAGATATTGAAATCGCAGGTTTTCTGAGTGCAACTATCGCCTGGGGAAATAGAAAGATGATCATACAAAACGGGCACAAAATGATGAATCTTCTAGGAAATTCACCCTATGATTTTGTAATGTCTCATTCGGATTACCAATTAGAAAACCTACAAAATTTTGTGCATAGAACTTTTAATGGTGGTGATTTCCTAACTTTCGTAAAAGGATTAAAACATATCTATAAAAATCATGAAGGTTTAGAAGCCGTTTTTTCTAAAAATCAAGGGAAAGAAAATCTTCAAACTAGCATACACGAATTCAAAAAAATATTTTTTGAAATAGAACATGAAAGCCGAACTCAGAAACACATTTCAGATCCTTTAAATAATTCAGCAGCTAAAAGAATTAATATGTTCCTAAGATGGATGGTTCGACAAGATAATAAAGGAGTCGATTTTGGGATATGGAAATCCATTTCACCTGCTTTGCTCTCCTGCCCCCTTGATGTTCATTCCGGAAATGTAGCCCGGAAATTAGGATTGCTAAACCGAAAGCAAAATGATTCGAAAGCTTTGGCAGAACTAGACCTAGAACTTCGCAAACTAGATCCTGATGATCCTGTGAAATATGATTTTGCCTTATTTGGACTAGGCGTTTTTGAAGGATTTTGATTTAAAGCTTTCGATTACTCCATTATTCCAATAATCTAATCGTCTATTTAATGTATATTTGCACAAAATACAAAAAATGAGCACTTTCGAACGATTCAATCTTCCTAAATCCGTACAAAAAGCAATCGACGAATTGGGATTCACAACACCAACACCAATTCAGGAAAAATCATTTTCAGTGATTATGTCAGGTCGTGATATGATGGGAATCGCACAAACTGGTACTGGTAAAACATTTGCCTACCTTTTACCATTATTAAAATTATACAAATTTACACCAGGACATACCCCAAAAATAGTAGTTCTCGTTCCTACTCGTGAACTTGTAGTTCAAGTTGTAGAAGAAGTTGAAAAATTGACAAAGTACATGTCTGTTCGTACTGTAGGAATTTTTGGTGGTGTAAATATTAACACTCAAAAAACTACTGTATACCAAGGTTGCGACATATTAGTGGGAACTCCAGGAAGAATTATGGATTTAACGTTGGATAATGTGATTCGTTTTGAAGAAATGCAAAAGCTGGTCATCGATGAATTTGACGAAATGCTTAATTTAGGTTTCCGTACTCAATTGACATCGATATTAGCTATGATGCCTAAGAAGCGTCAAAACATATTGTTTTCTGCAACAATGACAGATGAAGTGGATGCTATTTTGAATGATTATTTTGATTATCCCGAAGAAGTTACACTTTCTGCATCAGGAACTCCTTTGGAAAACATTAAGCAAATTAGCTATCAGATTCCTAACTTTAATACTAAAATAAATCTTCTAAAATATTTATTACAAAACAATGTAGACATGAGTCGTGTCTTGGTATTTGTCAATAACAAAAAGATTTCTGACATGGTTCAGGAACGAATTGACGAAGATTTCGAAGGACAATTTGGTGTAATACACTCTAATAAATCTCAAAATTATCGCTTGAGTACCATGGCTTCATTTCAAGAAGGAAATTTACGTGGATTGATTACTACCGATATTATGGCTAGAGGTCTGGATATTTCAAACATCACCCATGTAATCAATTTTGAAATGCCGGAAATGCCTGAATTGTATATGCACCGAATTGGTAGAACCGGTCGTGCCGATGCTAAAGGAACTGCTATCAGTTTTATTACTCCTCGTGAAGAAGATTTTAAAGTAGATATTGAACTACTCATGAACCGAGAATTAGATGTGGAACTTTTCCCATCGGAAGTCGAAATTTCATTAAAACTAATCGAACCGGAGAAAGACAAAATTCCTGTTAAATTCCTAATGAAAAAACCAAAATTAGATGGTGATGGTGCTTTTCATGATAAGGCTAAAAAGAATAAAAAAGTAAATTTAGGTGGGCCTTCAAAAACCAAAAAGAAAACTTCTGGATCTGTAAACCGAAATATGCTGAAGACAAGAGATAAAAAAAGAAAAGATAAAAAATAGAGAACGATTCTAATTTGTTTACCGTTTTAATTCATACTAATAGCCGCAAATCCATTTTAAAAATTGAATTCGCGGCTATTTTTTTTAAAAAAATTAGGGAGCAAAAATAAGACAAACTGGAGAACACAATTCAATTCTTTTTCCTGTATCGGTTAATTTCCCATTTGCTTTGTTAATTTTAAAAATAACTACCTCATTTGTATATTGGTTGCCAACTAAAAGAAAGTTAGCCGTTGGATCAATTACAAAATTACGGGGTCCTTTTCCTAAAGTACTATTATGCCCAATATAATTCAATCTTCCATTTTTTTGAATTGCAAAACACGTTATATCATTTGCAGTTCCCCGATTGCTTGCATATAAAAATTTGCCATCAGGTGTGATGTGAATATCAGCAGCACTCGTTTCACCTTTAAAATCTTCATCTATAATTTGAGCTTCTTCTAATTTAGTTAACTTTTGATTTTCATAACTAAAAACACTTAGAGTACCGTCTAATTCGTGTAATAAATAGGCGAATTTTCCATTTGGACTAAAAGTCAAATGACGGGGTCCACTCCCTTTTTTTAATGAAATACTATCTTTAATAACTAAAATTTCATTCTCTGAATCCGGTTTATATTCATAAACATAAATCTTATCAGTTCCTAGATCATTGGCTAAAACGAACTTCTTGTCCGGCGTAAACTGAACCATATGAACATGGGAACTCTGCTGTCTTTTTACATTTGGACCTTTTCCTTTATGATGAAGAACTTGTTTTACTTCACTAAGACCTCCTTTTGAATTTTTCTTAAAAACAGAAATGCTTCCTCCGCTATAGTTGGCAACAATAACATTTTTAGTGTCATTCAAAATAAAACAGGGATCTGCACCTTCCGAATTTTGTTTATTAATGAACTTCAAGTCTCCTTTCCTAGCATTGAATTCAAAAGAACTAACTGTACTTTCGACTCCGTTTTCGTTGACACTATAAACGAATTTATTATCTGCCGAAACTGTCAAATAACTGGGATTAACAACTTTATCTGTACTTGATTTTAACTTTACTTCTGCCGTTTCGACATCAAAATCATAAACATAAATCCCCTTACTTTCGCAGGAATTAGTATAAGTACCTACAATTAAATTCATCTTATTTTGTTGAGCATATCCATTGGCGAAAAGCAAAATAGATAAAATTAATAATGCATTATTTTTCATTTTTTGATCTTGGTTTAGAAAACAAAAATAGTAATTTTAAAAATTTAAATTACATTCTTATAGGCAAGGATTCCTTTTATTTCTATAATAAATAAAATTTAATCGCATAAAAGATAAAAAGTAGTATTTTTGACAAACTAATATTGGAATGCAATTTAAACATCCAGAAATCCTTTACTTCCTTTTTCTACTGCTAATACCAGTTCTGGTTCATTTATTTCAATTGCGACGTTTTAAAACAGAATATTTTACCAATGTTCGCTTTCTAAAAGAAATTGAAATTCCAAGCCGACGAACTTCAAAAATAAAAAAATGGCTGCTCCTAATTTGTAGACTGTTGCTGCTTGCATTTATTATACTCGCTTTTTCCCAACCCTTTTCAAAATCCTTAGTCACAAAGAATTCTCTGAATGAAATGTATATTATTGTAGACAATTCCTTCAGTATGCAAGCTAAAGGCCAAAAAGGTGAATTGTTCAAAAGAACAATCGAAGATTTATTGGAACACACTCCTGAAAATCAAAATTTTTCCTTGCTTACTAATTCCGAAACCTTTTGGAATACTGATATAAAATCGATTCGAAAAGAATTGCAAAATTTAGACTATAGTGCACAGCCTTTTCAACTGGAAAGCGTAATCGCGAAAATTAAATCTCATAAATCCGCATACAATAAAGAACTTATTATTATTACCGATGCCTTGGGTTTAAAACCAAATCAAATAAAAAGTATTGATGGCAATTTTATTAGCTATTTTGTAATTCCAAAAGCAGAACAGAAAAATAATCTGTCAATTGACAGTGTTTTTATCAAAGAAAATCTAGATGATTTTTATGAAATTGGAATCAAAATAAAGGCTTTTGGGGAAGATTTTAAAAATATACCGTTGGCATTGTACAACAAAGACAAACTTTTAGCAAAAACAAGTGTAAATATAGATACTAAAGAAAAAACAGTTTTTTTTACTATCCCAAAAGCCGATTTCCATGGACGAGCCACTATTTCTGATAATAGTTTGCCTTATGATAACAGCTATTATTTTAGCATTTCAAACCCTGGTAAAACAAATATTATCAGTATTGGAGAAACAGAAAAGAGCTCTTTTTTATCCCGCATTTATACTAGTGATGAATTTAATTATAGTAATTATGATATAAAAAATTTAGATTATAATCGCATCGAAAAACAAGATGTAATCTTAATAAATGAACTCGAGGAAATTCCACAAGCCCTAGAAAGTACATTAAAAGATTTTGTTGAAAAAGGAGGTAATTTAATACTCATTCCATATTCTGCAGATACCAATCTGAATCGAAATTCAGCTCAAATTCTAAATCCAATTTTGAAAAATTTTGGTAATATTCAATTTCTTTCTTTAGAAAACAAAGAAAAATTAATCAGCAAAATTGCATTTGACAATCCTCTTTTTAAGTCTGTATTTGAAAAACAGGTTACTAATTTTCAATTTCCAAATACACGAACTTCTTTCAAAATAAAGAATTCATATCCCGCCATTTTAAGTTATCAGGATCAATCGGTTTTTCTAACCGCCATACAAAATCCATTTTCATACGTATATGTATTTGCTTCTTCTTTAAATAAAAAGAATTCCAATTTCCAAAATTCGCCTTTGATTGTTCCGACTTTTTATAATATGGCGGAAAATACTCAAAAAACGGCGGTTACTGCAATTGTGATTGGAGATTCTAAACCACTATTAATAGAAGCTTCCTTATCGAAAGAAGAAATTGTAAACGTGAAAAATAAAACTTTCGATTTCATTCCTATACAACAAATTAAAAGCAATAAAGTAAAACTTAATTTTGCGGATAATCCAACAATAGCTGGTAATTTTGAAATTTATAAAAAGAAAGAATTTCTAAAAAACATTAGTTTCAATTACGATAGAACCGAAAGTGATTTAACTCCAAATTCTGAAAATATTCTGTCAAATTTTAAAATTATTGACACAATCGAAACTGTTTTTAATACCTTGCAAGCCAATCAAAATAAAAATGAAATCTGGATGTGGTTTGTATTATTTAGTTTATTATTTTTAGTCACCGAAATACTCATTCAAAAATTTGTAAAATGAAACTCATCATCAGAGCAGCTAAAATTATGGATTCAAAAAGTCCATTTTACAATAAAATTGTTGATTTGCAATTAGAAAATGGCATCCTTACAAAAATAGGATCAACGCTTCCTAATCCTGCAAATTTGGAAGAAATAAAATTGGACAATCTTCACGTTTCCGAAGGATGGTTTGATTCTAGTGTTTCTTTTGGTGAACCGGGTTTTGAAGATCGGGAAACTATAGCAAACGGATTAAACGTGGCTGCAAAATCAGGTTTTACGGCTATCGCCTTACAACCAAATTCCTATCCAATAATTGACAATCAATCTCAAATAAATTTTGTGAAGTCAAAATCTCAAGGTTTTGCAACTCAATTATTTCCAATTGGAGCTTTGACAAAAGAGAGCTTAGGTAAAGATTTAGCAGAATTATTTGATATGAAAAAAGCCGGAGCAATTGCTTTTGGCGATTACAATCATAATATAGAAAACCCAAATTTATTGAAAATTGGCCTACAATACAGCCAGGATTTTGATGGTCTTTTAATTGCATTTTCTCAAGATAATGCGATCAAAGGTAATGGTATTGCCAATGAAGGAACTGTCGCTATGAGACTTGGACTAAAAGGAATCCCAGCTTTGGCAGAAGAAATTCAAATAGCTAGAAATTTGTTTTTATTGGAATATACAGGAGGTAAATTACATATACCAACACTATCGACTGCAAATTCTGTGCAACTAATCAAAACAGCAAAAGCAAAAGGTTTAAACATTAGCACCTGCGTTGCCGTACATAATTTAGTTTTGACTGAAGAAAAATTAGAAGAATTTGATACCCGATTTAAAGTCTCTCCTCCACTACGAACCAAATTAGATAGAATTGCTTTAATCGATGGCCTTTTAGACGGCACAATTGATATGATAAGCTCTGATCATAATCCAATAGATATTGAGCATAAAAAAATGGAATTTGATACTGCTAAAAATGGTACTATTGGATTAGAAAGTGCTTTTTCTGCACTAAATACTGTACTTCCTTTAGATATAATTATAGACAAATTAACCGCTGGAAAAACAAATTTTAAAATCGAAAGAACTACCATCGAAGAAGGAGCAATAGCTAATTTAAGTCTTTTTAATCCAGAAGGGGAATGGATTTTCGGCAAAGAAAACATACTTTCAAAATCAAAAAATTCCGCTTTTCTTGGTACTAAAATGAAAGGAAAAGTATACGGGATATACAATCAAGGAAAATTAATTTTAGCATAAATCAAATACTAGCCTTAGTAAAAGCAGCTGCTATTAAATAAAAAAAAATGAAGGATACAATCGAAGAAGGAAAAACAGCCGCAATAACGAGTTATATTTTAATAGTTGGAGTATTTATTGCCATGTCTATGAATGTTGAGAACAAAAATTCCTTTGCTTCTTTTCACATCAGACAATCTTTAGGTTTGTCAATTACTTTTCTTTCTCTCGGTGCAATAATAAGTAATTTTGACAGCATAATGGTTTCAGCAAGTATGTGGCTTTTTATTTCTGTATTATGGTCCTATGGCATATTTAGCGCCATAAGTGGGAATTCTAAACCCTTACCTATTTTGGGAAATTTATTCCAAAAAGTATTCAAAACCATATCCTAGAAACATGAAATTATCCTTGCAT
>CANEZU010000021.1 GCA_947444255.1 Flavobacteriaceae bacterium
GCTACTTCACTAGGTCACTCACCAATTGCGGCTTTAATTGACCCAAAAGCAGGTAGTCGAACTGCAATAGCTGAAGCCTTATCCAATATTATTTGGGCACCAATTAAAGACGGTTTGAAAGGAATTTCGCTTTCAGCAAATTGGATGTGGGCTTGTAAAAATGAAGGGGAAGATGCTCGTTTATATGAAGCCGTTCAAAGTTGTTCCGAATTTGCTATTGAATTAGGAGTGAATATTCCAACAGGAAAAGATTCGCTTTCAATGAAACAAAAATATCCAAATGAAGAAGTGATTGCACCTGGAACGGTCATTATTTCGGCTGGAGGAAATTGCGTTGACATTACTAAAGTTGTTGAACCTGTTTTACAAATTAATGGAGGATCAATCTATTATATCAATCTTTCGCAAGATGATTATAAATTAGGAGGTTCTTCTTTTGCACAAATATTAAATACAATTGGAACAGAAGCTCCAACAATCAAGGATGCTGCTAATTTCAAAAACACCTTTAATGTGATTCAGGATTTAATCAAAAATAATAAAATTCGGGCAGGACATGATATAGGAAGCGGCGGATTGATTACCACTCTACTTGAATTGTGTTTTGCTGAAACTAATTTAGGGGCCGATTTTGATTTAACTGCCTTAGGAGAAAGCGATACTGTAAAAGTATTATTTGCAGAAAATATTGGAATCATTTTTCAAGCTGATTCTTCTGTTGAAAAGATTTTTTCCGATAACAAAATTACTTTTTTCAAAATAGGAAAAGCTACTGAAAGTACTATCGTTAACATCACAAATAAATCAGAAAAATTATCTTTTGATGTTTCGGAAACTAGATCGATTTGGTATAAAACTTCTTTCTTACTCGATCAAAAACAAACGAAAAACGGCAAAGCAAAAGAGCGATTTGACAATTTTGCTAGTCAAGAATTAAAATACGAATTTCCATCTCATTTTACCGGTAAAAAACCCGTTATTTCAAATTCAACTCCTAGACCAAAGGCAGCTATTATAAGAGAAAAAGGAAGTAATTCGGAACGCGAAATGGCTAATGCAATGTATTTAGCAGGTTTTGATGTGAAAGATATTCACATGACGGATTTAATTTCAGGCCGCGAAAATTTAGAAGACATCCAGTTTATAGGAGCGGTTGGTGGATTCTCCAATTCAGATGTATTGGGATCTGCTAAAGGCTGGGCTGGTGCATTTAAATACAACGAAAAAGCAAATATCGCTCTGAAAAATTTCTTCAAAAGAGAAGATACTTTATCGGTTGGAATTTGTAATGGTTGTCAACTTTTTATGGAATTAGAAGTAATTAATCCCGATCACAAAATTCATGGAAAATTACATCATAATGACAGTCATAAACACGAAAGCGGCTTTATATCAGTAACTATTCAGGAAAATAATTCAGTAATGTTATCCTCTTTAGCCGGAAGTACGTTAGGCGTTTGGATTTCACATGGAGAAGGAAAATTTAAACTGCCTTATTCTGAAGAGCATTATAATATTGTTTCAAAATACGGTTATGAAGGATATCCCGCTAACCCAAATGGTTCAGATTTCAATACGGCAATGATGTGCGATACAACAGGCCGTCATTTAGTGATGATGCCACATATTGAACGTTCTACTTTTCAATGGAACTGGGCTAATTATCCAAAAGACAGAAATGACGAGGTTTCCCCTTGGCTTGAAGCCTTTGTAAACGCTAGAAATTGGATTGATAAAATCTAATTTAGAAATATCTTAAAAACAAAAAACTCATAATTAATTATGAGTTTTTTGTTTTAATAAAGAGAAATTTATTTTTTTTCAGAAGCCAATTCTTTTCTGGATTTATACGCTTTTAGGTATTCTCCTTTTGGTGTTCCATCATCAAAAGAACTCCATTTTATCAAAGCTCTAACGCCTTTTCTAGCTTCCTCATTACTGAAATTTTCATATTCTATTCGATATAAAGCCGAATACATTTCGGCACGACCAACACCGTGATAACAGTGAATTAAAACTGGATAATTATCTTTATTATCCATGATTTTAAAAAAAAGATCTAGATTTTTTTGAGCCGGAACTTGATCAGAACCATTATTAAAATAATTCACACCTTTAATTTTAGCAACTGCATTTTGTTCTGCAGTTAGTTCAACTGGAATTTCAGGATTATTTACCAAATCAGAAGTACCTGGGAAACGAAGGTCTACAATTGATTTAATCTTGTATTTTTTTACATAATCAGCAATTTCATCCGGCGGTATCACACCTGATTTATAGACTTTACCATCTGTTATCGTTTCAAAGTTATGATTGATGTTCATATCATAAACATACTTTCCGACGAAAATTATAACAATAGCCAGAATTGAAAAACCAATTATCTTTTTCTTATTCATATCAAAATTAATTATTCTCAAAAATACAGATTAATTAGTTCACTCCTAATTTTTTATCGACCACTTTATTCATATAATCCTGAATAAATGCTTTACAATTTAATTCGATAGTATTCATTTCTGCATTTCTATTTTTGATGAGATTATTTTTCAAACCTTTATCATTTTTATCGTAAAACCCAGTTGCAATTGTTCCATCAAAAGTGCAAATATAATTGCCTTTCATAAATTGATAAATACTACCTGTTGAATTAATTACGAAAGGAGCAGTAGTTTTATCGAATAAACTTCTTCCCCAACTTCTAAAAGGTTTTTGATAACCAATCATATCTAAAATAGTTGGATAAATATCAATTTGTTGCGCTAAATCAGTATCTACGCCCACATATTTACTGTTGGGTTTATAAATCAAAATTGGTACCGCGAAACGATTTATAGGTTTTTGAAACTCATCATAATAAATTTGATTGCAATGATCAGCAACCATGACAAAAATTGTATTTGAAAACCAAGGTTCTTTTTTAGCTGCGTTAAAAAACTGTTTTAGCGCAAAATCAGTATATTCAGCACACTTATGAATTGGAACTCCGCCTTCATGAAATTTACTTTTATATTTTTCTGGAATAATATAAGGTTCATGAGAACTAACGGTAAAAACCGATGCGAAAAACGGAGACTTCTTTTTGTCTAATGTTTTTTTCATAAATTGAAGAAAAGGCTCGTCCCAAATTCCCCAAAATCCATCAAATTGGGAATCGTCATTAAACTCTGTTCTTCCATAATAATTATCAATTCCTAAAATATTGGCAAAACCAAGAAAACCCATTGATCCGTTTGCTGCACCATGAAAAAAAGAAGTATCATAACCCTCCCCTTTTAGTACCGAAACCAAAGATTCTATCTTTTGTTTCGAATAAGGCGAAGAGGTAAAAGCATCTTTGAAAGCAGGAATTCCAGCTAAAACGGATGACATTCCGTGTATGGATTGCCTTCCATTTGCATAAGCATTTGTAAAAATCATACTGTGCTGCGAAAGTGAATCGAGAAAAGGAGCATGGCTTTTATAATTAGTAATAGTAGCTTGTTTATTAAATGCTCCAATATATTCTCGTCCATAACTTTCAAGAATAAAAACAACCACATTTGGTTTTGTTTGTGGATTATTGTGATAACTTTTTGTAGGCTGAATCATCTGATCTATGACTTTTTGATTCACATCAGAATAATTAGTTTTGGCAAAATTATTAGTGAATAAAGTCCTAAAAAATGCGAAAGGAGTATTGAGAACAATATCCGAATGAACAATATTCTTAACATGCCGACTTGCGTCTAAAAGGTTTATTGGACGGGTTGCTTTATTAAAATCTCCTCCCCGAATACCTCCAATAATAAGTAATGAAAAGAATAAAAATCCAACAGTGGAAAAACTAAAATAAGGAATGTTTTTAGAAGGCTGAAAAGCAATTACCTCTACTTTTTTGTATAAATATATCCAAAGTGCAGAAATTGAAAGGAATAAAACTAAAACGTGCCAATAATCAAATATAAAGCTTGTGAATAAAGGTAATAAGTTCGTTTCGTGTTTCATTACATTCCAAACAACAATTGTACTTCGGGCAAAAGTAAATTTGTAGTAAATAAAATCAATGAAATTTGAGGCATAAGCCAATAAGTTAGTGCTGAAATACAAAAGGAATAAAAATCTTTGGTATTTAATGCTGGTATTTTTCCGAAAAGGAAAGACCGATAATACAATAAATAAAATATTTACATATAAAATGGCTGTTGTATCAAAAGCCAAACCATAATAGCAAAGCGAAAGCAAATCGGAAATAGAATCTACTTTAAGTAAATTTATATTATAAAGATAAAAAAGTATGCGGGCTATGAAATAAAAAAAATAAGCTAATGAAAGTCTGTAAAACAGCACTTTATATTCGTTTAAGCGCAAATGTTTTTGCATTTTTTTAATGTAAATTAATTATCAATTTAATGCAAATATATTACAATTAATCAATTGAAATTTAATTGAATAGGAAATAAAAAGGATAAATTAAGATTCATAATAAATCACAAAAACATTAATTTTTGAAATACAAAAGGGTCTAATGTTTATTTAAAAGCCCTAATACATCCATAATCGCTAAATTTTACTTAATTTGCATACCATTAACGCTAGTGTAAAAATGACAGAAATAACAAGATTATTTGAATTTCCTTATTATCAATTAGAAAAATTTAATTCTATTCCAGATGCTTTAGTTACAAAGCAAAATGGTGTCTGGACAAAAACTTCAACGCAAGAATATATAAACAATGCTAATGCAATATCTCGGGCGCTTTTGCGATTGGACATCCAAAAAAATGATAAAATTGCTGTTATTTCATCTAATAACAGAACTGAATGGAGTATCATGGACATTGGTATTTTACAAACCGGCGCACAAAATGTTCCTATATACCCAACAATATCGGAGGTTGACTACGAATACATTTTGAATCATTCTGAATCAATATACTGTTTTGTTTCTGATGCTGAAGTGTTAAGAAAGGTAAATTTAATCAAACATAATGTTCCAAAATTAAAAGACGTTTATTCTTTTGACGAAATTTCTGATTGTAAAAACTGGAAAGAATTACTTATCCTTGGAGAAGATAAAAGCAATCAAAATAGTGTTGAAGAAAGAAAAAACAATGTGATTACAGAAGATTTGGCAACCATTATTTACACTTCTGGCACCACTGGTAAACCAAAAGGTGTTATGCTTTCGCATAAAAATATTGTTTCCAATGTTTTAGATAGTGCTCCAAGAATACCGTTTGAAGCCGGAAAAAGTAGGGCTTTAAGTTTTCTTCCAATTTGCCATATTTTTGAAAGAATGATTTTGTATTTATACCAATATTATGGTGTTTCCGTGTATTTTGGAGAATCGATAGAAAAAATTGGAGATAATCTCAAGGAAGTTAAACCAACCGTAATTACGGCTGTACCAAGACTTTTGGAAAAAGTATTCGATAAAATATTTGCCAAAGGAGCTGAGCTAAAAGGAATTAAAAAAAGATTATTCTTTTGGGCCGTTTCTTTAGGATTAAAATATGAACCTTACAGAGCAAATGGACTCTGGTATGAATTACAACTCAAAATTGCCCGAAAGTTAATTTTCAGTAAATGGAAAGAGGGCTTGGGGGGTAATCTAGATTTAATGGTATCAGGAAGTGCAGCCTTACAACCGCGTTTAGCACGTATTTTTGCAGCAGCAGAAATTCCTGTAATGGAAGGATATGGTTTAACCGAAACTTCTCCAGTTATCTCTGTAAATGATATGAGAAATAAGGGATTTAAAGTAGGAACCGTTGGAAAAGTCATAGATCACGTCGAAGTAAAAATTGCTGAAGACGGTGAAATTTTATGTAAAGGACCTAATGTAATGATGGGATATTATAAGGATGAAGAAAAAACTGCTGAAGCTCTTGAAGGTGGCTATTTTCATACGGGAGATATTGGAATGTTTGATGAAGAAGGTTTCCTGAAAATTACAGATCGAAAAAAAGAAATGTTTAAAACTTCTGGCGGAAAATATATTGCACCCCAATTATTGGAAAACACCATGAAACAATCCCGATTTATTGAACAAATTATGGTCATTGGTGATGGTGAAAAAATGCCTGCTGCTTTTATACAACCCAATTTTGAATTCCTTAAAGAATGGGCTATAATTCATGGAATAAAATTAGGTACTTCTAATGAAGAAATCATTAAAAACGAAAAAGTAATAGAAAGAATTCAAGAAGAAATAACTACATTAAACGACAAATTTGGAAATTGGGAAAAGATAAAACGATTTGAACTTACTCCTGATATTTGGTCAATAGATCGTGGTCATCTAACTCCGACTCTTAAATTGAAACGAAAAATAGTAATGGAAAAATACATTGACTTATACAACAAGATTTATAATTTTAATTATTCAAATCAATAAACATGAAACTAAATATTCTCTTTTTAGGCTTGTTAAGTATTATTTTTTCGGCTAATTCACAGGAAAATTCAAAAGCTGATGTTATTAAATTAAATTATCTTGATTTTTCAAAAAGAGACGATCAGTTTAGTGGTGGAATAAAAATGATTCCAATTGAAACTCCTCTTGGTAAGTTTAAAGTTTGGACTAAGACAGTAGGAAATAATCCAACAATTAAAGTTTTATTGCTTCATGGCGGACCTGGACTTACTCATGAATTATACGAATGTTTTGATGGCTATTTTCCAAATCAAAGTATCGAGTATATTTATTATGATCAATTAGGGTCCTATTACAGTGATCAGCCAGAAAACAACAATAAATTATGGACTGACGAAAGATTTGTTGAAGAAGTTGAACAAGTTCGAATTGCACTTGGATTAAACAACTCCAATTTTTATTTATTAGGACAATCTTGGGGCGGTATTCTTGCCATGGAATATGCTCTAAAATATCAACAAAATTTAAAAGGGTTAATAATTTCCAACATGATGGCAAGTGTTCCTGAATATAATAAATATGCAAAAGACGTTTTAGCACCACAAATGGACCCTCTCATCTTGAAACAACTTCAGGATTTTGAAAAAAATGAAGATTTTAGCAACCCAAAATACAGTGAATTGCTTTTTAAATATTATTATACAGAACATATTCTAAGAAAACCATTAGCAGATTGGCCGGAAGCAATAAATCGAAGTTTCAAGCATATCAATTCAAATGTTTATGTATTTATGCAAGGACCTAGTGAATTTGGTATCACAGGGAATGCTTCTTTAAAAGATTGGGATGTTAAATCGAAATTAAAAACAATCACGGTTCCAACGCTAAGCATAGGTTCAAAATATGATACTATGGATCCTGAACACATGAAATGGATTTCTAAAGAAGTACAAAATGGACGCTTTTTATATTGCCCAAACGGAAGTCATCTTTCTCAATATGACGATCAAAAAAACTATTTCAAAGGTCTGATACAATTTTTAAAAGATGTAGATCAAGGTAAATTCAAAAAATCGTAATTTTACTATTACAAATTATTAAAATCCTCAGTATTGAGGATTTTTTTTTGAACAATATATTATTTAACACTAAAATAATACAAATTTATTATGCGCGCATAGTATTTTTTGATTATATTTGAAAACGATTGCGTAAATTATGAAAGATAAAACTATAGATTATATACTTCGAGCAACTTGGCAAGCGGTTGCTCGAATGTACAATGAGGAAGCTGCAAAATATGATGCTACTATGGCAACTGGTTTTGTATTATTAAGTATTGATAAAGAAGGTGGAATTCCTTCAACAACCCTTGGCCCCAAAATGGGAATGGAAGCGACCAGCTTGACTCGCACACTTAAATCAATGGAAGACAAAGGACTCATTATCCGGAAAAAAAATCCTAATGACGGTCGTGGAGTATTGATTTATCTTACTGAATTTGGTAAAGAAAAAAGAGATTTGTCCCGTAACACCGTTTTAAAATTTAATGAAACGATTCGACAAAATATTTCTGAAGAGAAATTCCAACATTTCTGCGAAGTTTCAGAAAAAATTAATGAATTAATTCAAGAAAAAAATATTTTTAATCATAACGAAAAAACAGATAATGAAACGCACAATTAAAAAAGTTGCAGTTATTGGATCCGGAATTATGGGTTCAGGAATTGCCTGTCATTTTGCAAATATTGGAGTCGAAGTTTTACTGTTGGACATTATTCCGAGAGAACTTACTGATGCTGAAATCAAAAAAGGTTTAACTCTTGATAGTAAAATTGTTCGCAACCGTGTCGTAAATGAACATTTAGCCAATTCGTTAAAATCAAAGCCTTCCCCTATTTACAATCAAAAATTTTCTAGTCGCATTAAAACTGGAAATACAACAGATGATTTATCAAAAATCGGCGACGTCGATTGGATAATTGAAGTCGTAGTTGAACGTTTAGATATAAAGAAATTGGTATTTGAACAAATCGAAAAACACAGAAAACCTGGAACATTGGTGAGTTCAAACACATCTGGTATTCCAATTCATTTTATGAGTGAAGGAAGAAGTGATGATTTTCAAAAACATTTTTGTGGCACACACTTTTTTAATCCTGCACGGTATTTAAAATTATTTGAAATCATACCTGGTCCACAAACTTCATCGGAAGTATTAGACTTCCTTACTATTTATGGCGAAAAATTTTTAGGTAAAACTTCGGTCGTAGCCAAAGACACACCGGCATTTATTGGAAACCGTATTGGCATTTTTGGAATTCAAAGTTTATTTCATTTGGTTAAAGAAATGGGATTGACCATTGAAGAAGTTGATAAATTAACAGGTCCCGTTATTGGTCGTCCAAAATCTGCTACTTTCAGAACCGTCGATGTTGTTGGATTAGATACTTTGGTTCATGTAGCAAATGGAATTTATGAAAATTGTCCCAATGACGAAGTGCTAGAATTATTCAAACTTCCTGATTTTGTCAACAAAATGATGGAAAATAAATGGCTAGGAAGTAAAACAGGACAGGGTTTTTATAAAAAAGAAGGAAAAGACATTCTGACATTAGATTTAGAAACTTTAGAATATAGACCTGCTAAAAAAGCCTCATTTGCTACATTAGAATTAACAAAGACCATAGATAAACCAATAGATCGTTTTAAAGTTCTAGTAAAAGGAAAAGATAAAGCAGGCGAATTCTACAGACGAAGTTTCGCAGGAATGTTTGCCTATATTTCAAATCGGATTCCGGAAATATCAGATGATTTATACAAAATCGATGATGCCATGAAAGCAGGATTTGGTTGGGAAAATGGACCATTTGAAATTTGGGATGCAATAGGAGTTGAAAAAGGGATTGAAATAATGAAAGCCGAAGAACTTGTTCCTGCTGCTTGGGTTAACGAAATGCTAGCTTCTGGAAATACTAGTTTTTACACTATTAAAGAAGGTGCTACATTTTTCTATGCAATTCCAACAAAATCTCAAGTAAAAGTTCCAGGACAAGATGCATTTATAATCCTTAATAATATCCGAGAAAGCAAAAAAGTTTGGTCTAATAGTGGAGCAATTATTCAGGATTTAGGAGATGGGATTTTAAATTTAGAATTCCAATCCAAAATGAATACAATCGGAGGTGATGTTTTGCAAGGAATTAATAAAGCTATTGATTTAGCCGAGAAAGAGTACCAAGGATTAGTTATTGGAAATCAAGCCGCAAATTTTTCAGTTGGAGCCAATATAGGAATGATATTTATGATGGCCGTCGAACAAGAATATGACGAACTAAATAGGGCTATTAAATTATTTCAAGACACTATGATGCGTGTACGTTATTCTGGAATTCCGGTAATTGTTGCTCCTCACGGAATGACTTTTGGTGGCGGTTGCGAAATGACCATGCATGCCGATAAAGTGGTTGCTGCAGCTGAATCCTATATTGGATTAGTAGAATTTGGTGTTGGAGTTATTCCTGGTGGTGGTGGATCTAAAGAAATGGCTTTAAGAGCATCCGATTTGTTTCGTAAAAATGATGTTGAATTGAATGTTTTGCAAGAATATTTTTTAACAGTAGCTATGGCAAAAGTTTCAACTTCAGCTCATGAAGCCTTTGATTTAGGCATTTTACAACATGGTAAAGACAGTGTAGTTGTTAATAAAGACCGTCAAATTGCGGAAGCTAAAAAACAAGCCTTAATGATGGCGGAAGCGGGTTATACTCAACCCATTCGCAGAACTGATGTGAAAGTTTTAGGAAAGCAAGCTTTAGGAATGTTTCTCGTAGGAACCGATCAAATGCAAGCTGGAAAATATATATCAGAACACGATAAGAAAATTGCAAACAAACTAGCCTATGTTATGGCAGGTGGTGATTTATCGGAAGCTACTTTAGTAAGTGAACAGTACTTATTAGATCTAGAAAGGGAAGCTTTTTTATCACTTTGTACTGAAAGAAAGACATTAGAAAGAATTCAATTCATGTTAACAAAAGGAAAACCTCTTAGAAACTAATTATAAATTTTGAATTTTAAATATTGAATGAATTTCATTTTAAATTTAAAATTCAGCATTCAAAATAATATTTATGAAAACAGCCTATATAGTTAAAGCTTACAGAACAGCCGTTGGAAAAGCACCAAAAGGCGTGTTCCGATTTAAAAGATCCGATGAATTGGCAGCAGAAACAATTCAGTATATGATGAATGAATTGCCTGATTTTGACAAAAAAAGAATTGACGATGTCATGGTTGGAAATGCAATGCCAGAAGCAGAACAAGGATTAAATATTGGTCGATTGATTTCCTTAATGGGATTAAAAATCGAAGATGTTCCTGGAGTTACGGTAAACCGATATTGCGCATCTGGATTGGAAACTATTGGCATGGCTACTGCTAAAATTCAGTCAGGAATGGCCGATTGCATCATTGCTGGAGGAGCCGAAAGCATGAGTTATATTCCCATGGGAGGTTATAAACCAACTCCGGATTATGCTGTCGCCAAAGCAGGAAATGAAGATTATTATTGGGGAATGGGATTAACTGCAGAAGCTGTTGCACAAAAATTTTATGTTAGCCGTGCTGATCAAGATGAGTTTTCTTATCATTCGCATTTAAAAGCTTTGAAAGCACAAGCAGAAGGTAAATTTGACAAACAAATTGTACCAATTACAGTAGAACAAACTTTTATTAATGAAAATGGTAAAAAAGAAACTAAAACTTATATTGTAAATAAAGATGAAGGTCCAAGAGCTGGGACTTCCCTAGAAGCCCTTGCTGGATTAAGACCCGTATTTTCAGCTGATGGAAGCGTTACAGCAGGTAATTCTTCTCAAATGAGTGATGGAGCTGCATTTGTTCTTATTATGAGTGAAGAATTGGTTAAAGAATTAAATCTTACACCCATAGCCCGCTTAGTCAACTTTGCTTCAGCTGGAGTAGAGCCAAGACTTATGGGAATTGGCCCGACAAAAGCAATTCCAAAAGCTTTGAAACAAGCAGGATTACAATTAAAAGATATCGATTTAATTGAATTAAACGAAGCTTTTGCATCTCAATCTCTAGCCGTTATTAGGGAATTAGAAATCAATCCTGATATTGTAAATGTCAATGGTGGCGCGATAGCATTAGGCCATCCATTAGGATGTACTGGTGCAAAATTGTCGGTTCAACTATTTGATGAAATGAGACTCAGAGGAAGTAAATATGGAATTGTTTCAATGTGTGTTGGTACAGGACAAGGAAGTGCCGGAATTTATGAATTGCTTTAAAATTGATGCAAATCACAACTAATAAATTATTTATAATTTTTCTGATATAATAAAATCTTAAAAAAAATTAAAATGAACGATAAAACCAGAGGTGGCCAATTTCTAGTAAAAGAAACCAAATGCGAAGATATCTTCACTCCCGAAGATTTCAATGAAGAGCAATTAATGATGAAAGACTCTGTAAAAGAGTTTGTTGACAAAGAATTGTGGGCACACAAAGACCGTTTCGAGAAAAAAGATTACAAATATACTGAAGAGTGTATGAAGAAAGCCGGTGACCTTGGTTTCCTTAGTGTAGCAGTTCCAGAATCCTATGGAGGAATGGGAATGGGATTTGTAAATACTGTTTTGGTTTGCGATTATATATCGGGTGCTACGGGCTCATTTTCGACAGCATTTGGAGCGCATACCGGAATTGGAACTATGCCAATTACTTTGTATGGAACTGAAGAACAAAAGCAAAAATATGTGCCAAAATTAGCCTCTGGAGAGTGGTTTGGCGCTTATTGTTTGACAGAGCCAGGTGCAGGATCAGATGCAAATTCTGGTAAAACGAAAGCAGTCCTTTCTGATGATGGAAAATACTATTCGATTACTGGACAAAAAATGTGGATTTCAAATGCTGGTTTTTGTTCTCTTTTTATCGTTTTTGCTCGTATAGGCGATGATAAAAATATCACTGGTTTTATCTTAGAAAACGATCCCACTAATGGCATTAGTATGAATGAAGAGGAACACAAACTAGGAATTCGTGCTTCTTCTACCCGTCAGGTATTCTTCAACGAAACAAAAGTACCTTTAGAAAATATGCTTTCCGAGAGAGGAAATGGTTTTAAAATAGCAATGAATTCTCTTAATGTGGGCCGAATTAAATTGGCGGCAGCCTGTCTAGATGCACAAAGAAGAGTTATAAGCGGTTCTATAAACTATGCAAACGAAAGAATTCAATTTAATAGCCCAATAGCTAAATTTGGAGCAATTCGATCTAAACTAGCAGACATGGCAACTTCCTGTTATGCTGGAGAGAGCGCTACTTACAGGGCAGCGAAAGATATTGAAGACCGAATTAGTGCCCGTCAAGCAGAAGGAGGAACGCATCAAGAAGCCGAATTAAAAGGAGTTGAAGAATATGCAATTGAATGTTCTATTTTAAAAGTAGCTGTTTCAGAAGATGTTCAAAATTGTGCAGATGAAGGAATTCAAATTTTTGGTGGAATGGGTTTCTCAGAAGATACACCTATGGAAAGTGCCTGGCGAGATGCTAGAATTGCTCGTATTTATGAAGGAACAAATGAAATAAACAGAATGCTTTCTGTAGGAATGCTTATCAAAAAAGCGATGAAAGGCCATGTTGATTTATTAGGTCCGGCTTCTAAAGTTGCCGAGGAATTAATTGGCATTCCTGATTTTAATACTCCTGATTATACCGAATTATTTGCTGAAGAAAAAGAATTAATAAAAAATCTTAAAAAATCGTTCTTAATGGTTGCCGGTGGTGCTGTTCAAAAATACGGTCCTGATTTAGATGCACACCAACAATTATTAATGGCTGCAGCCGATATGTTAATAGAAATATACATGGCGGAAAGTACAATTCTGAGAACGGAAAAATTAGCAAAAAAAGAGGGCGAAGAAAAAGTAAAAGAGCAAATCGCTATGGCAAAATTATATTTATACAAAGCAGTAGATATCATTGTTCAGAAAGGAAAAGAAAGTGTTATTTCTTTTGCTGAAGGTGATGAACAACGAATGATGTTAATGGGTTTACGCCGATTTACAAAATATACAAATATGCCAAATATAGTAGGTTTGAAAGAAATCATCACATCAAAACTAGTGGAAGAAAACGAATATTGTTTCTAATTTAACCTCCACAAAGTTAATTATTAGTTATAAAACACAATAAGCCATCTCTTATTAAAAATGAGATGGCTTATTGTTTGAGAGTCCACTCAAAATTAACTAAATTTATAAAATATAAAATATACAAATATTATGAAAAAAATAGTTATTTCAATCGCCGTTATTGTTGCTGTTATTATAGGTTGCAAAACCCAGAAAACTTCAGATACTTCAAAAAAATTAGAAATCGCTTTTGAATCAAAGAGTAATAGTAATGTTACAGGAACAGCAACCTTTGTTGAAAAAGATGGTTCTGTTACTTTTGTTGCAAAATTAGCTGGATTAACTCCTGGAACACACGCTATTCATATCCACGAAAAATCAGATTGTACTGCTGCTGATGGAAGCTCTGCTGGAGGACATTGGAATCCTACATTCAAAAAACACGGTAAGTTTGGTGTTGGAGAATACCACAGAGGCGATATCGGAAATTTTATTGCAGATGAAAAAGGGAATGGAACAATTACTTTTACTACCAATGAATGGAGTATTGGAGGTGAAGATGCAACAAAAAACATTATTGGGAAAGGACTTATTGTTCATCAGGGTACAGATGATTTTACTTCACAGCCATCAGGAAATGCAGGTGCGAGAGTAGCTTGTTCTGCAATAATAAAATAATGTGTTAGCAACAATAATCTTAACATTTGAAATTTAAAAATTCGCAAAAAAAAGATAGCTTTGTAACCTTAAAACAAAGTAATGATTAACCCATCTGCAATTGGCTGGATAGATAAGTTTTTTATAAAGCAAAAACATTCGCATCAACCTGAAATGGTAGATGCGAATTTGTTTTATAAAAACGTTCGTAATACTGGTTTTTTCTTCGGTCACATAATAGCATTTGAAACTGTATATCCTATTGAAAGTACTGGTTTGTTTAAAGATGAAATATCAAAAATTGCACTGCTAAATAGTTTATTTGGGATTTATACACTAAATCTTAGAGATAAAAAACCGGAAGATTTTATTCAAAATGCAGTAGAATTTTATAACAAAATGAATCCACAGGGTTTTAATTTGTTTAAAAAAGTACTTCCAAATAGTAGTAATTCGATTAAATTAGAAAAAATAATTGACGAAAGAGTACAAACGAATACCAATTTAATCAATAAGAGTTTTTCTAATGTTGTAACAAATGCCTTACTATTTATAGATGTATTGGCTTTCCAACAATATTTAATTCATGGAGATATTCCAGAAAAATATTTTCGAAATATTGAAGAAACAATCGTAAGTCTTATCACACTTGCATTAAAAACGAAAGTAAATAAATCGAAACACGATGATTTATTAATTAAACTTTTTGAAGCATCCGTTCGATATAGTAAATTTTCAAAAGTCGATTTTAAAAATTTAGACATGCTGAAACTGAATTATTTTTCAAATGATCTAGAAAAATATTATTTGGTAGATATCGCTGGATTAGCTTTATGGAGTGACGGAATTATTGAAAAGGAAGAAGCCTATTTTTTACATACATTAGCTAATATAATGAATGTATCTGATCATTTTGTGAAAGATAGTATTGAATCAACACATGAATTTATTAGCAAACATAAAAAAGAGATCCCTTATTTTAATTATTCAAATCCCGTAAAAAATTTCTATGATCAAACTACAGAAGTTGTAGTTAAGCTTATCAATCGGAATAAAAAAAGATTAATTAAAGAAATATCAGAAAGCAAGGAATTAATGATTCTATTAGCTCATTCTGCTTCAAGAGATTTAGATAAATCTGAAAAGAAAAAAGTCAGAAAACAACTTTTGGATATTTGCAAATCGGTTCCATCTTTAACGATATTCTTATTACCTGGGGGAAGTTTACTACTTCCCATTTTAATTAAATTCATTCCTAAACTTTTACCATCCGCTTTTAATGAAAATCTGGATATTGAATAAAAAAATCGCCATAAAGCGATTTTTTTTGTTATTAAAAGTTTAATTTATAAACTTCATCTAAATTATCATTAGAACTAAAATTGACATTTAAGTCAGTGACTATACCTGAATTTAGTCCGTAAGCCCAACCGTGAATAGTTAGCTCTTGACCACTTTTCCATGCCGCCTGTACAATAGAAGTTTTAGATAAATCAAAAACTTGTTCTTTTACATTAATCTCTACAAAAGCATTAAAACGATCATCAAAATTAGCAATCGAATCTAAATATACATTATGCATCCTGTAAACATCTTTTATATGACGAATCCAGTTATCAATAATTCCAATCGAATCATTCCCCATTGCAGCTTTTATTCCACCACATCCATAATGACCACACACAATAACATGTTTAACTTTCAAAACATTGACTGCATAATCTAAAACACTTAACATATTCATATCAGAATGTACTACCATATTTGCAATATTTCTATGAACAAAAACTTCACCAGGTTTAGCGCCAATGATTTCGTTTGCAGGAACTCTACTGTCAGAACAACCAATCCATAATAAAGGTGGAGTCTGACCTTTGGCTAAATCTTTGAAATAATTTGGATCTTTGGCCAAAGTCGATTCTACCCAAATTTTATTATTGTCTATTATTTTTTTATAAAAATCACTCATATAGAATTGTATTTTATTAATTGTAAAAGCTTAGGTTAAAAATAAAATAAAATAACAAAATTTAAAATAAAACAATGTCCTCTAATTTATTTTTTTTCAATGTCATTTTTAATACTATTATTTTTAACTAATATTCTTTTGGCTACGTCATAATAATGGTCAAAAGTAACATTATTATGAGGTTCATCACTATTTTCGAGTTCATATTCTTCCTTAAAACCTTTCAATTTAACATTAATATTTTGATCTAAAGCCCTCGTAGTTTGAAAATCGTAAATTAGATCTAAAATATCATGAGCTATATAAACCGTATTTGAAGCATTAATTATAACATTTGAATTCTCATTAATTTGATTTAATATTAATTTTATCGCTGCTTTATTCAAAAATGATACTTCTTGAGCTAAATCAATATGAATTACATCACCTTCTTTTGTAGTTTCTTTTCTATAAATAAAAGCTTGTTTGATGTTTCCTCTTAAAATAAAAATGATGCTAATTATTACCCCTAAAGCAACACCTTTTAATAAATCTGTAAAGACAACTGCCAACAATGTAGCTATAAAAGGAATAAATTGGTATTTACCTTTTGACCAAAAATGAATAAATGTTGCAGGCTTAGCTAATTTATAACCTATTAACAACAATATAGCAGCTAGTGTAGCCAATGGAATTTTATTAAGAATTATGGGAATAGTCATGACACTTACAAGTAAAAGAACACCATGAATAATTGTAGACATTTTAGATTTTGCACCCGCATTATTATTGGCAGAAGAACGAACAATGACAGATGTTAATGGTAAGCCCCCAATTAATGAACTCACAATATTTCCAATTCCTTGAGCTTTTAATTCAACATTAGTGTCAGTATATCTTTTTTGAGCATCTAATCGATCAGAAGCTTCAATACTCAATAAAGTTTCTATTGACGCGACTATTGCAATTGTAACTGCTACTAACCACACATCAGGATTCAAAAACTCCGAAAATTTTGGAGTAACGATAATAGATTTAAACTCCTCAAAATTAGTCGGCATAGGTAAAGATACTAGGTGATGATCTGTTATAGCCAAAAAACTCCCGCTTGAAATCAAAATTTCGTTAAGAACTACGCCAAAAATAACAGCAATAAGAGCACTTGGAACTAATTTAATATTTTTTAAAAAGGGTACTTTATCCCAATATATTAAAATCAATAATGAAATACCCGTTATTAAGGCAGATCCTAATTCAAAATCGTCAACGACTCTCAATAATGTAGCAAAAGTATTTCCACCATCAGCTTCTGGATAAGATAAATCACCTACAAAATCGTCATCGAGTCCGAACGCGTGGGGTATTTGTTTTAGAATAATGATTATACCAATACCTGCAAGCATTCCTTCAATAACATTCGTTGGGAAATAATTTGAGATTCCACCTGCCTTTAAAAATCCCAATCCCAATTGAATGAATCCTGCAATAAAAATAGCAGTTAAAAAAATATCAAAAGCTCCCAAATCAGTAATTGCTGTAAGAACAATTGCTGTCAATCCTGCAGCAGGTCCAGATACACTTAATTGCGATTTACTTAAATAACCCACGATAATTCCTCCGATAATTCCAGAAATAATTCCAGAAAATAAGGGTGCTCCAGATGCCAAAGCTATACCGAGACATAAAGGAAGTGCAACTAAAAAGACAACAAGTCCTGATGCAAAATCAGATTTAAGATTATCAAAAAGATTATTTTTTTTCATAATATTTGGCTTAATTAAAAACAATAGAATATATGTCTCTCTATAAAAAAGACACTTTTAAGATAAAAATTAAAATATTGTATTAAATAAAGTCAGGAGGAGGTATGAAAATAGAGGACGCAATTTTATCATGTTTTGATAAATTCTCTGATAATATTAAACTGGATGTACTACTAGATAAATTAATAAAATAAATAAAAACATCAAATTTCAATTCTATAATTATCGGTTTGTGAATGAGTTCTTCCTCAGACAAACTATAAAAACAAGACGTATTATCACTCTCTTTAATAAAACTCACAATTGTAGGAGTTGCTAAATAAGTGATAAACAATGTCAATAATAATTTTACAGATAAATTCATTGTAGTAAATATAAAATTTAACTTGACACATCAGTATTAAAATATCAATTTTAAAAAAAATTTAACAAGAAAAAAAAGCTGGAATGAACAAATTGTTCATTCCAGCTTTTTTTTACTAATATTAGGATTACAAACTTTCTTCTAACCAAGCTCTCATCATCCAAACTGTTTTTTCTTGTTCTTTTATAAAATCACTCATCATAGCGTTAGTTCCTTCGTCATTAATCTCAGCAGATTTATTAAGTATAGTCCTTTCAATTTTTAGCAAACTAGATAGAGAGTCAACGATTAATCGTATTGCTTTTTCATCAATTGAAATGTTTTTACCAATAATTAACTGATTGTGTTTCAAATAATCTTCAAAAGTATGTAGTGGAGTACCACCAATTGTAAGAACTCTTTCTGCGATTAAATCAATTTTCACCTGAGAATCAATATACAATTCTTCAAATTTTACGTGTAAATCGAAAAATCGTTTACCCCTAATATTCCAATGAATACC
>CANEZU010000022.1 GCA_947444255.1 Flavobacteriaceae bacterium
AAACATCAGTTTGACGCAAAGGAATCAATTAAAAATTGATTTACTTCAATCTGGTCTTGAATTAATGGACGATAAAAGAGCCATGCTTATTGAGAAAATAAAAAACGTTATTATCGAAATGGTTCATCATAGTGATGAAGTTATTAAAATTAATTTTTCAGAATATTTGAGCTCTAAATTAGATCATGATTACACCTATTTAGCCAATTTATTTTCAGAAGTACAAGGTACCACAATAGAACAATTTTTAATCTCACATAAAGTAGAACGAATAAAGGAGTTAATAATATACGGCGAGCTCAATATTACCGAGATAGCCTGGAAAATGAATTATAGCAGTGTGGCGCATTTATCAAATCAATTTAAAAAAGTTACTGGACTAACTCCATCTCATTTTAAAAAGTTGAAAGTTAAAAGACGAAGCCCGATTGAAGAAATTGAATAAGTAACATTTTAAATTACTTAAATACTAAAATGGACAAAGTAAACACTCAAGAATCCCATTATGCCCGAAGTTTAATTGAAGCTAGCTTAGATCCACTAGTAACTATTAATGTTGAAGGAAAAATCACAGATATGAACCATGCCTTGGCTAATATCACCGGACTGTCTAGAGAAAAACTGACAGGAACTGATTTTTTTGATTATTTCACTGAACCTCAAAAAGCCAGAGAAGTATATCAGGAAGTTTTTGCCAATGGATCTGTAGCCGATTCTCCTCTCACTCTTTGCAATAAAAACGGAAAGTTGACCGATGTTTTATTTAATGGATCTGTTTACAGAGATGATACCGGAAATGTTTTGGGAGTTGTAATTGTTGCACGTGATGTTACCGAACAAAAAAGAATTGAAAAGGAATTAATAGAAGCTAAAGTGTTCGCAGAGCTTGCGACTTTAATTGCTGAAGAAGCAAAAATAAAAGCCGAAAATGCAACTCAAATTGCCGAAGATGCTGTAAAAGCAAAACAGCAATTTCTATCTAACATGAGTCATGAAATTCGAACTCCAATGAATGCGATAATCGGATTTACAAAAGTAGTTTTGAAAACCGACTTATCGGCCAAGCAAAAAGAATATCTGACCGCTATTAAAATGAGTGGCGATGCACTAATTGTTCTAATTAATGACATCCTTGATTTAGCAAAAGTAGATGCTGGAAAAATGGTTTTTGAACAAACTCCTTTTAAAATGGCCTCCTCCATATCAGCCATGCTTCATTTATTTGAAACTAAAATACAGGAAAAGAATTTAATCCTAATAAAAAATTATGACGAATCCATTCCTGAAGTATTAGTTGGAGATCCAGTACGCCTGCATCAAATAATATTAAATCTTGTTAGTAATGCCGTTAAATTTACAACAGAAGGTGAAATAACCGTTGGAGTCAATTTATTGGAAGAAAATGAAGAAAATGTAACTATTGAATTTTCTATTAAGGATACCGGAATTGGAATTCCAGAGAACAGAATGGATACTATTTTTGAGAATTTCCAACAAGCGACAAGCGGAACCTCAAGATTATATGGAGGAACCGGTTTGGGATTAGCCATTGTAAAACAATTGGTAGAAGCACAACACGGTAAAATAACAGTCAGCAGTTCCGTGGAAGAAGGTTCTAACTTTAGTTTTTATTTGAATTTTAAAAAGACTAAAGCTGAAGCAGAATTAGATACTGAAATAGTAGAATTAGATACCGAAATCAAAAATATAAAAGTTCTCGTTGTTGAAGATATGGCGTTAAATCAACTGTTGATGAAAACGCTACTTGATGATTTTGGTTTTGAAAGAGAAATAGCTGACAATGGCAGAATCGCTATTGAAAAATTAAAAAATAATAGCTTCGATATCATTTTAATGGACTTACAAATGCCGGAGATGAATGGATTTGAGGCTACAGAATACATTCGAAATACCCTTAAGTCAAAGATTCCGATAATTGCTTTAACTGCCGACGTAACTACTGTAGATTTAGCAAAATGCAGGGCTGTTGGCATGAATGATTATATTGCAAAGCCAATAGATGAACGCGTTTTGTATAGTAAAATAATTGGATTGGTCAAAAAGAACATCAGTACGAAATCTAAAAATAAAAAAGATAATGAATTTGCACTGACGGAAAATTTAAAATACACTAATCTCTCCTATTTGCAGCAAAGAACAAAATCCAATCCTGAGTTAATGATGGAAATGATTTCTATATATTTAGAGCAAACTCCACCATTAATAAGTACAATAAAACAAAGTATTAAATCAAGTGATTGGAATTCGTTGTACACCTCTGTACATAAAATAATTCCCTCCTTCTCTATCATGGGAATTAGTGCTGATTATGAAAATATGGCTAAAAAGGTACAAGACTTTGCTAGCATACAAAAACAATCGGACGAAATAACTGCATTGGTCTACGAACTTGAAAAAGTGTGTAACCGTGCTTGTATAGAATTAGAAAAAGAATACATAACTATAAAAAACACACAAATATGAATGTCGAGAACAAAATAAAAATATTTTTAGTCGATGATGATTCCTTATTTTTAAAATCATTGGAAATAGATTTTTTACAAATGACCGATTTCGATATTGAAACTTATCCTACAGGTGAACTTTGTATTGAAAATTTAAATCTAAAACCCGATGTGATTATTTTAGATTATCATTTGGATGGCATTGATGAGAATGCCATGGATGGTATTTCGACTCTTGATAAAATTAAAGAGATTAGTCCTGAAATACCTGTAGTTATGCTATCTTCACAAGATAAGATTGAAGTAGCTATCAATTGTATGCATCATAAATCTTTTGATTATATAGTAAAAAGTGAAACTGCTTTCTATCGTTTGCAAAAAATTATAACTGCCATTTTTGAGTTAAAAAAAATGGAAAACAAATTAGATTGGTATATGAAAAGGATGTAAACTTCACTTCTTTTTATCTGTTTAACATGGGAATAATGTAAGTTATTCCCAAAATTGTGTAAGTCTTATACTACGCAATACTTCTACCTTTGTAATTCAATATTTTGTTTTACATCCCTAGCTTTTTTTTAATAATATTAAACAGCTAAAGTATTATTAACTACTTATTGATATTCTATACTGCTAATCCTATTTATTAGTTGTGTTAATTTTTTTGGTGAATACTAAAAAAAAATTAATCTTTTTTACCAATTAAAAAAGGATTATAAAATCATTATTAATCTAAAATTTAAAAATTATGTCTATTCAAACAACGAATCCGGCAACAAACAAGGTCGTGAAATCATTTGATGAAATGACCGATAAGCAAGTCGATCATGCAATTGCACAATCAGCCAACACTTTTCAGGATTGGAAAAAAACAAGCTATACAGAAAGAGGGACTTTATTAAATAAAGTAGCCACTTTAATGAGAGAAAAGAAAACCGCTTTGGCTAGTTTAATAACTCTTGAAATGGGAAAAATACTATCTCAGGCAGAAAGTGAAGTTGAATTAAGCGCAAATATATTAGATTATTATGCTAAAAATGCGGAAACCTTTTTGGCGGATAAAAAGCTAGAGCCTGAACTTGGAGAAGCTTTTATACGATCCAGTCCAATTGGTGTTTTACTAGGTGTTGAACCTTGGAATTTTCCGTTTTATCAGGTGGCGCGTTTTATAGCACCAAATATAATGGTTGGAAATACCATTTTATTAAAGCATGCCTCTATAGTTCCTCAATGTGCTATTGCAATACAAGATTTATTTAAAGAAGCCCAAGCACCGATTGGACTATATACCAATTTATTAATCTCAGGAAAAAGAGCTTCAGGCCTAGTTTCTGATAAAAGGATTAAAGGAGTTTCACTTACAGGTAGTGAAATGGCTGGTGCCAGTTTCGCTTCAGAAGCCGGAAAAAACCTCAAAAAATCAGTTTTAGAATTAGGAGGTAGTGATGCCTTTATTATTTTAGAAGATGCTGATATCGACAAAGCTGTTGAATGGGCCGTGGTAGGACGAATAAACAACAATGGTGAAAGCTGTATCGCTTCCAAAAGATTTATTGCTGTTGAAGCTATTGCCGATGAATTTATCGAAAAATTCAGAGCGAAATTAGCGAAATTAAAAGTGGGAGATCCAATGGATCGAAGCACCGAATTAGGTCCATTGAGTAGTGAAGAAGCTTTGTTGCATTTGTTGGATCAGGTTGAAAGATCAATAGCTGCTGGAGCCACTGTATTATTAGGTGGTAAACGCGTTGATGGTCCCGGAGCCTATATGGAACCAACCATATTAACTGATCTCAGCCCCGAAATACCTGCTTATTATGAAGAATTATTCGGGCCGGTTGCTTCCTTCTACCGAGTAAAAGATGAAGCTGCAGCAATTGTCTTGGCAAATGATTCTGAATTTGGTTTAGGAGGGTCTATTTTTACCCAGGATATTGAACGTGGAAAACGAATTGCGGATCAAATTGATTCTGGAATGGTATTTATCAATCACCCTACTTGGACCCAAGCAGATTTACCTTTCGGTGGAACCAAAGGTTCTGGTTATGGTAGAGAACTTTCAGAAATAGGAATTCATGAATTTGTAAATAAAAAACTAATCCGTATCAGTGGTTTATCTGATCGATTCTAGAAATAATTAATTAGCCCTAATTTTAGCTATTCTATATTTCAATAGAATAGCTAATTGGCTTTTTAAATTTATTAATCTCACAATAAAAAAAAAGTAATGACAACTAAACAAATTGTATTAGCCGCCAGACCTAATGGAATGCCAACGTTGAATGATTTTAGATCTGAAAATATAGAATTAGCTGCGCTTAAAGATGGGGAAGTCCTTTTAAAAGGATTATATTATTCGGTAGATCCTTATATGCGCGGTAGAATGAATGAAGGAAAATCCTATGTAGCTCAATTTGAATTGAATCAAGCTATTGAAGGAGGGGTTTTGGCAACTGTTTTAGAATCAAAATCTGATCTTTTTAAAACTGGTGATACTGTATTGGGAGCTCTACCTTGGAGTGAACAAATGGTTGCCTCTGATAAAGGTCTTCAAAAAATTGAATCAACAGTAGAATCATTAACGTATTATTTAGGAATCTTGGGAATGACAGGACTTACTGCTTATTTTGGTTTAATTCACATTGGGAAACCAAAAGCGGGAGAAACTGTTGTGGTTTCGGGAGCAGCAGGAGCCGTTGGAATAGCAGTAGGCCAAATTGCAAAAATCCAGGGAGCTCGAGTAATTGGAATCGCTGGTTCTGATGAAAAAGCACGAATGCTAAAGGAGGAATTTGGTTATGATGAAGTTATCAACTACAAAACAACTACCGATATGACTGCCTCAATTGGCAAATTGTGTCCAAAAGGAGTTGATGTTTATTTTGACAATGTTGGAGGCAGTATTTCTGATGCAGTCATACAGAATCTGAATTTTCATTCCAGAATTGCATTGTGCGGGCAAATCTCCTTGTACAATAGCACTGAAATCCCTATGGGACCTAGAATTCAACCGATGTTATTAACCAGAAGTGTTTTAATGAAAGGCTTTATCATCAATAATTTCGAAAAAGACTTTCCAGAGGGAATTGCTCACTTATCAAAATGGGTAAATGAAGGAAAATTGAAATTTACAGAAACGATTATAGAAGGTTTTGATGAATTACCATCAGCATTACTTGGTTTGTTTAAAGGTGAAAATAATGGAAAAATGATTGTAAAATCCTGATCACTATATTAAATAAAATTAGCCAGTACTCAAAATTTAGTACTGGCTTTTTAATTTTTACACTATTTAAATAGGGTGCTAATTTTATACCATCATAAAAATTAACACAATAATGTGTGAACTATGTAAATCTTAATAAAAATTGTGTAACACTTTTCGGCTTCTGTTGAACGAACTTTGTTGCGTAAAGGGATCTTAATGCCTATATCACTATTTGCCATAATAAAACATCACAAAATGAGTACAAAACTATCTGAAAGAAATTGGGAAGAACAAAAAGCTAAACTCAAAGAAAAATTTGCTGCTTTAACAGAGAGTGATTTTATATTTATTAGTGGTAAGGAAGAAGAAATGATTGGTAAACTTGAAATTAAACTGGGTAAAACCAAAAAGGAATTGTGTGAAATATTAAAAAAACTATAAAATAAATAAAAAAATGAAAACAACTGTACTTTACCCCGCGACAAAAAAAATATTTTTAGGAATCTCCTTAACTCTACTACTTTTAGTGTCTAGCTCCTGTGCTCAAAAAGTAAACTTCATAACTTCCTCGATAGTTCCTGCTGCTGAAGGCTCCGTCAAAGTAAAAAAAGACAATAATAAAAACTATGTCATTACAATAAGAATTGATGATTTGGCTGATGTGGAAAGACTAGAGTATTCAAAAGATGTTTATGTCGTATGGCTGTTAGACAAGAACGGTGTGACAAAAAACATGGGCCAAATAAATAGTTATAAAAAGTTTTTATCTAATAAATTAAAAGCCAGATTTGAAACTGTTTCCTCCTTTGAACCTACTAAAATTTTTATTACTGCCGAAAATGATGCTGATGTAAGATTACCAGGTAGACAACTAATTCTTTCAACTGAGAGTTTTAATTAAAATTATAAAAAGCAGATTTTCAACAATCATATAATATTAATTGACTTTTATCATTTGGGACCATCTTATTTTATTACAAAAATACCAAACAATTTTATTTATATCCAATACTGTTTTAAACTCTTTGAATTGTGCAAATAAATATTAAATATTGCTAAATGAATTTAATAATGAAAACAAAAACAACTAGTAGAATTTTAAGTCTGGTCTCCATCGTGTTATTTAGCGGATGTATGAAAGATGCTACAGACCAAACTATAGGAAGCTTTCCGGAAATAACGGCTACAACACCATCAAATAATTCAACTGATGTCACATTGAATCAGCAAATTAATGTAACATTTAATAAAGAGATGGATGCAAGTACCTTTACTGCTACCACCTTTAACTTGACAGGAAGCGAAGCAGTTTCGGGAACGATTTCCTATACTGGGAATACAGCAAGCTTTGATCCAACTACAAATTTAAGTCCAATGACAACCTATACCGTATTGGTATCTGGTTTGGTAAAAGACTTGTCTGGGACTCCTTTAACTAGTACACGTGTGTGGACGTTTACCACAGGAGCTACAATAGCTCCATCAGTTAGTGCTACAAGTCCAGTAAATTTTGCTATTGACGTTGCTCTAAATAAAGTCCTCACAGCTACTTTTAGTGAAGCCATGGATGCCAATACTATCAGCGTTACCAACTTTACTCTGACTGATGGAACAAACCCAATTGCAGGTGTTGTGAGCTATGAAGGAACTACCGCAAGCTTTAAACCTTCAGAAAGTTTAGTTGCTTTTAAAACTTATACTGCCACCATTAAAAATGGAGCAAAAAACACAGAAGGTTATCCTTTAGCTAGAGACTACAGCTGGACCTTCAATACTAATAAACAATCTGCCGGAAAAGTAGTTAATCTTGGTACTGCAATTCGATTTGGAATTATTGCAGGTGTTGGCATTAGCAATAACGGTGGATTTAGCGAAATTAGAAATCTTGATATAGGAATAAGCCCAGGTGTTCGATCTTCTATAACAGGATTCCCTCCAGCGATATTAACAAACGGTGCTATTTATGCATCAGATGATATTGCCCCTCCAGGAATTTCAGCTATGCTAATTCAGGCCAAACAAGATTTGACAGATGCTTATCTTTTTGCTGAAGGAGCAACATCACCAGCCCCTGCTACTGTAGCAGGTGATCAAGGAGGAAAAACCCTTGCTCCCGGAATTTACAAATCGACGTCTACATTACTTATTCAATCTGGTGATTTGACTCTAGATGCTCAAGGAAATCCAGATGCCGTTTGGATATTCCAAATCGCTTCTGATTTTACTACAATAGGTGGAGCTGGAGGAAATGTAATTTTAAGTGGTGGTGCACAAGCTAAAAATGTTTATTGGCAGACTGGCAGTTCTGCAACTATTGGAGACTACACAATGTTTAAAGGGAATATATTAGCACTTACATCCATTACATTAAATTCACATGCGACAGCAGAAGGTAGAATGTTGGCACGAAATGGTTCGGTAGTCATGACCATGACCAACATTATAAGCAGTCCACAATAGTAAAAATAAACTGACTGTTTTAGCAGTTCGTGGTATAATTTAAGAAATCCTTTTCTAAAAAAGCAGAAGCTAATTTAGAAAAGGATTTTATAATTTAATTCATTTAAGCATTGTATATCAGCGATATATGCATATTCAATTAAATGACAAATAATTACTTATACCTCAAAAAGATCATTATGGGAGTTTAAACTTTAAATAATCCTTTACTTTTTTATGAATTAATTATTATAACTTTAAAAGTATTGTGCAAATTGTATTAGATATAATTCAAAAAAAATTAGGAGGATGCAAACTTCAGAAACAAATCACTTTTGGCAATTTGATACCGATTTCTGGTTTAATAAACTTAGTAGTTCCCCTGATGGACTATCAAAAACAGCGGTTGATGAAATTCACCGGAAACGTGGATTGAAAGTCCAAACAAAATCACTATTTCTCAAAGAACTGACTTTATTTATTCAGCAATTTAAAAGTCCTTTGATGTTGCTTTTAATTGGAGCCGTAGTTCTTTCCACCTTTTTAGGAGACACTTCTGATGTTTTTATTATCCTATTTATCCTATTATTATCAAGTTTACTAAGTTTTTTTCAGGAGCGAAATGCTGGACAGATTGTAGAAAAGCTACAAGCTATGATTGCTATCAAAACAAGGGTTATTCGCGATGGTATAGAACAGAACAGCATCGCATCAGAAATTGTGGCCGGTGATATAATCGTTCTCAAAGCAGGTGATTTGTTAGTTGCAGACTGTTTGATTTTGAATTCTAATGAACTACATGCCAATGAAGCCAGCTTGACGGGCGAATCGTATCCTTCTGCTAAATATGCTGGAAAATTACCTGAAAATACTGAATTGTCAAAAAGAACAAATTGTCTTTGGGAGGGCAGTAGTATTGTAAGTGGAACTGGAATAGCATTGGTAATTAATACCGCTGAAGCAACTGTTTTTGGGATTATCTCCAAAAGCGCGAGTACCGTAATCGAAACACATTTTGAAAAAGGAATCAAAGATTTCGGTTTTTTTCTGATGAAAATTACGCTGGTACTTTCCGTTTTTATTTTGGTAATAAATTTAATAAATCATAAAAACCCAATAGAATCAGCTCTTTTTGCGCTAGCATTAGCTGTTGGCATGGCACCTGAATTGTTACCGGCCATTACGACAATAGCAATGAGTGCCGGAGCTAAAAGAATGTTAAGCAAGAAAGTAATTGTTAAGAAACTCACTTCTATTCAAAATCTGGGCGAAATAAATTTATTGTGCACTGATAAAACAGGAACTATAACAGAAGGGAAAATAACAATAGCGGCCGCCCTAAATGGCTTGGGAGAAGCCGATGAATTTGTAAAGGAGTTGGCTTATTGGAATGCTTATTTTGAAACAGGCTACACAAATCCAATTGATGATGCTATCAAGAAAATGAATTTTAGCCCGAAGTTTAAGGCTATTAAATTTGGAGAGATTCCCTATGATTTTATTCGGAAACGGATTTGTATTGGTATAAATACCGATTCAATTAAATTGATTATTGTAAAAGGCGCCCTCACTAAAATCTTGCCCATCTGTTCGACAATACGATTGAGTAATGGTAAAATAGAGGCTTTTGAAATTCACAAACCTGCCATTCAAGCTCAATTTGAAGATTTTGGAAATAGAGGCTTGCGATCCATTGGGGTTTGTTATAAAAACACCAATTTGAATATTATTACGAAAGAAGCCGAATCGGATATGATATTTGCAGGATTCATTTTACTGGAAGATCCTGTCAAATTGGGAATTACTGAAACAATTGCTGAACTCGAAAAACTGGGAGTTTACTTAAAAATTATATCCGGTGATAATAAAAATGTAGCCCAATCCATTGCTTTAAAAATTGGAATACTGAATCCGATAATCATGACTGGTCAGGAACTTTTTAGCAGCAGCCCTGAGGCTTTAAAAAATTTAGTAAAACGAACCCATATTTTTGCAGAAGTAGAACCGCAACAGAAAGAACACATCATACAGGCGCTACGAAAAACCTATACCGTTGCTTATATGGGGGACGGAATCAACGATGTATCTGCAATTAGCGCTGCAGATGTAGGTATTTCTGTAGAAAATGCTGTAGATGTTGCAAGAGAATCAGCCGACTTTGTATTGATGGAAAAAGATTTAAGTGTAATTGTTGATGGAATAAAGGAAGGCCGAAAAACATTTGCCAATACCTTAAAATACATCTATATCAACACGGGATCTACTTTTGGTAATATGTTTAGCGTAGCAATAGCATCGCTTATGTTGCCTTTTTTACCCATGTTACCAAAACAAATTCTGCTCACTAATTTCATAACCGATTTTCCCTATCTCACTATTGCATCAGATACTGTAGATACTGAACAATTAGCAAAACCTGGAAAGTGGAATTTGAAATTAATCCGAACTTATATGCTTGTATTTGGAATCCACAGTTCCATATTTGATGTCCTAACCTTCCTAATACTTTTCTATTTCTTAAAAGTCGATGAATCTGATTTTCAGAGCGCTTGGTTTGTGGAATCGATTTTGACCGAATTGTTTATTTTATTCATAATTCGAACTCATAAGAATTTTTTTAAGAGTAAACCAGGACGGATGCTCTTTATAAGCAGTGTTTTTGGTCTAATACTTACGCTGACGCTACCCTATTTTTCTTTTGCCAGTCAAATAGGATTATCTCCACTTCCCTTTCTAAATTTGGGGATTATGCTAATTATTGTAGCGGCCTATATCATTAGCGCAGACCTTTTAAAAGTATGGTTTTTCAAAAAACACCGAAAAGGCTAGCTCTATCATAGTATATTAATGAAAAGTAAAACCATCAAAATTAGGTTTACTCTAGTAATTGTTAGCATCAAAAAAGCCCCTCTGATTCTATTTCAGGAATATAAGGGACTTTTAGATAAAAATTGTGGTTTATGGTCTTTTGGCTCTGTCTAAATGAATGGTATCGATTGGATGATATACTAATGGAATTAATTCTACTTCAACATCACATTTGTCCAGACCAAAAGCTCTTTCATCACTTAAACCCAATTGTTTAAGGAAAAAGTAGGCTTTTAAGATTAGGCCTTCCCGAACAGCGAATTCATTTTCGACTGAAAGGAATTTTTCTAAGACGACAAATTTAAAATCAGGTTCATTATTATATTTACTAGAACCATCGGGACGGTTGTGTAAATTGAGTTCTTTGTTGGCCACTAATTCCTGAACTATTTTCTTGAAATACAATTCGGTTCGAGCCTGAACTCTAAACCCAACATTGATGTTTACTTTAATAATTTTATCATCTACTAATTCGGATACATCATAGGAAAGGGTAAATGGATCTTCGGTACGATTAATATGGAGGAACCAATATACATCTGCCCGTTTTGGTTTTTTAGAAAATATCGATCTCATTATTTTATCTTCTAATTCATGGCGTCGGTTGGCTTTGGTGAGATAAACCAAATGTGTTGCAAATTTAGGAATAGCATCATCCTCACTCAATTCGGTTAGTTGAGCGCTGTATTTCCCGAGTTCAATAAATTTAGTAAAGCCATTATTTATTTTTCGAGCATAATACCAGACATACATAACCAGAAAAATAAACAATTCAAAAAACAAAAACATCCAACGTTCTTTTATTTTAGCCACATTTGCAATAAAGAAGGAAATTTCTATGGCTCCAAAAACAAGTAAAAATATGAAAACATAAATTTTATTCCACTTGAGTCTATATCGTATAAAATAAGTCAGTAATAAGGTGGTCATCATCATGGTTATCGTTATTGAAAAGCCGTAAGCGGCTTCCATGTGAGCGCTTTTTTTGAAATAAACCATCATCAGAATACAGCCAAAACAAAGCATGCTGTTTACACTCGGAATATAGATTTGACCTTTGCTATCACTAGGTTGTTTTACAGAAACGCGAGGCCAGAAATTAAGGTTCATCGCTTCACTTATTAAAGTAAAGCTTCCACTAATTAAGGCTTGAGAGGCAATAATTGTTGCAAAAGTTGCAATTATAATACTTGGCAATAAAAACCAATGTGGAATAATTTCGAAGAATGGATTTCTATCGTTTAATAAAGTTTGTCCTTGATGCATCAGCCAGGCTCCTTGGCCTAAATAAGCAATCACCAAACTCGTTTTCACAAAAATCCAACTAATTCGGATATTGTTAATTCCACAATGCCCTAAATCGGAGTATAAAGCTTCGGCTCCAGTAGTACATAAGAAAACTGCGCCCAATAACCAGAACCCATTTGGATAAAAAACCAATAAATTATAAGCATATATGGGATTTAATGCTTTAATAATATCGGGATGTATCGCAATTTCATTGATCCCTACAATAAGGAGCATCGAAAACCAAAGTGTCATTATTGGTCCAAATAATTTACCAATAACTGCAGTTCCAAAACGTTGAAAGAAGAAGAGCAAAAATAAAATGCCGACCACAATACCAATAGTTAGTCCATTGCCGGGCACAATTATATTCTCCAAACCTTTGACCATCCCAAGGCCTTCGACAGCTGAAGAAACAGAAATTGGGGGAGTAATTATTCCATCGGCTAATAAAGTAGTTGCGCCCAAAATTGTAGGTATCACTAATTTTTTACCATAGCGTCTCACAAGAGCATATAAGGAAAAAATACCGCCTTCTCCGTGATTATCGGCTCGAAGCGTGAGCCAAATATATTTGACCGTGGTTTGAAAAACTAAAGTCCAGAAAACACAGGAAACACCACCATAGACGAGACTGGATTCAATATTTCGATCACCGATGATCGCTCTAAAAACATAGAGGGGACTTGTTCCAATATCCCCATAAATTATACCCAAAGCTACTAATAAAGAGGCTGCTGTAACTTTAGTTTTTATACTCGAATTTGCTGTGGTCATTATTGGAATCCTTTATTGTTTAGAGCACAAATTTCCGACAAAGGATATATTCAAAATATAAAATAGTAATGCTTAAGTATAAAGATTTTATAAAGATTTAGTTAAAACGGTAGCCTACACCACTTTCAGTAATAATGTGCTTGGGTTGATTGGGATTATCTTCCATTTTTTTTCGAAGAGAAGCAACAAAAACTCTTGAATATTGGGTTTCGGTTTGATAGGCCGAACCCCAAATTTCTTTTAAGATATAATGATGCGTTAATACTCTTCCTTCATTTTTCATAAATAAGGCCAGAAGATTAAACTCGGTGGTAGTAAGTTTAATAGTTTCCTTGTTTTTTTTTACTATTCGCGCCGCATAATCAATCTCTAAATCTCCGAAAATTTGAATACTCGAATCGGCATTGTTTTGATTTCTTCGAATAACAGAGCGAATTCGGGCCAATAATTCGGCCGTTCGAAAAGGTTTAGTCAAATAATCTGTAGCTCCATTATCCAAAGCCGTTACGATATCGGATTCCTTATTTAGAACCGAAAGAACAATGATTGCTTTAGTATACCAGGTACGCAGTTCTTTTAAAATCTCCTGTCCACTTTTGTCTGGCAAACCAATGTCGAGCAAAATTAATTCAGGTGGATGATTTACAGCCATCAGAATCCCTTCTTTTCCTGTTTCGGCTTGCCAGACTTTATAATCGTTACTTTCTAAGGTTATTTCTAGGAGTTTCCGAATGGGTGCTTCATCATCAATTATTAATATTTCAGCTCTATTCATTTTTTATATTTTTTAAATAGGAGGTTTCGGCAGGAATTATAATCGTAAATTTTGCTCCGCCTGAATTGTTATTTTCTAAATGTATTTGGCCCTTATGAGCCGTTACAAAACCTTTGGCTATAGACAAGCCTAGGCCACTTCCTCCTGTTTTAGTATTTGCTAATCGGTAAAATTTATCAAAAACAAATTCAATTTCATCAGCTGGAAATCCTTGACCATTGTCTGAAATTAAGATAACACAAGATCCTGATTCTTGCTTCACCTCTATATTTACTAATGTTCCTTCAGGAGTATATTGAATTGCATTGTGAATTAAATTCTGTATTACCTCTTCTATGAGACCCGAATCTAATTTGAATAATGGCAAATGATCCACTGGCAAAAACTCAAAAATGGGTGATTTTGTTGAAGGGAGCAAGGAACAGACGAGCTCATTCATATCGCACCAATCTAATTTTGGTTTCAACAAGGCTGTTTCTAGACGGCTCATATTTAATAAATTTTCCACTTGACGATTGAGGCGAATACTGGCTTTGTCAATTTCCTCCAACAATTCGGTTTGATGTTGATTCGATAATTTTGTTTTATTTTCTTTCAAAGTATCTATGGCGCCAATAATTGTAGCAATTGGCGTTCGCAACTCATGAGAAAGTGAATTCAGTAAGGTAGAATACAGTTGAATTGTATTCTCCTTTTCAGCCTGATCTCTTGCTTTATTTTCAACTTCTCTAATTTTAAAAGTTAATACTGCATTAACTAATGCTATGATAAAATACATTAGGAACATCAAAATATCTTCCGAATTGGTGATATGAAATGTAAAAAGGGGCTGGATAAAAAAGAAATTTAAAAGCAAGGCAGTCCAAATTGCAGATAGCAAAACGGGGATAATGTCAAACAGAATTGCAATAAGCGAAACCGCCATCAATAATAAAAGTGCCGTTACTTTATAATCAATAAATTTGGCCAGAATAAAACATACCGTTGAAACTAATACTACAATTAGTAAACTGATACAAGTCTGAATGAGTATCGACTTTTTTCTTGTTTTAAATTTTCTCAGATACATTATTGAATGTTTTATGCAAAAGTAAGTAAAATGAGAAGTCTTTTATCGAGGCAATACTAGATCCTTAAAATAGTTATTAGCTAACGTTTAGGCTTTGAATACAATATTATTACCTAATTATCCTTATATTCTAATTTTATTCCGTATAAAATATTAAAAACTAAGCCATTATAAATACTTAAACTATGCAGTTATAAAACATAAATATTCAATACATAAAATATTATGTTAAACATAATGGAATATTGTGTTAAATAGTTCCAAAATTAGTATTTATTAAGAGTTTAGCACTAAATTTGAAAATCACTCCGTACACTATTTCTACTAAATATCCCCAATATTTCTTAGAATTCAAAAACCTACTTGTTTACATAATTAATAAAATTATAATACTAAATAAGTCTATGTTATCTGTTCCCAATCCAATAATAGATAGTGATCCTTCCTACAATTACGAGCTTTTTTTTGAGTTATCTTTGGATCTTTTTTGCATAGCCGGATTTGAAGATGGTTATTTTAAACGAATAAATCCTGCTGTCTCCAAATTATTAGGATATTCAAAGGAAGAACTATTTTCAAAACCGATAAGCGATTTTATTTATTATGAAGATAAAACTACGACCGCTTCGACCCGAAACGAACTCACTTTAAAATCTCTTATTAATTTTGAAAATCGGTATGTGACAAAATCCGGCGAAATCGTTTGGCTTTCCTGGACCTCTATGTATATAAAAACTAATGCATTAGTTTTTGCTATTGCAAAAAATATTACACACTCAAAAAGAATGGAAGAGGAACGAAATATTTTGTTATCCAAGCTAACCAAAAAAAACAAAGAGCTGATACAGCTTACATACACAGCCTCCCATGATTTAAGAGCTCCTGTGAACAACTTGTTGTCGGTTTATAATCTACTTGATTTATCAAAAATAGATGATCCTGAAACACATGATTTGATTCGCATCATAAAAGCCGAAACCGAGGGCTTAAATGATAGTTTAAATGATTATCTTGATTTATTGAGTCAAAAAGATAGCTTTGATTCCAAAATAGAAGAATTGGATTTTGAAAGTTCCTTGAAGCTTGTACTGAATTCGATTCAGTATCTAATCCGTCATTCAAATGCTATTATAACCGCTGATTTTTCAGAATTGAAGAAAATTAATTTTAACAAAACCTATCTAGAAAGTCTTTTTTTGAATTTAATTACAAATTCAATTAAATATGCCCAAACGGGTATGCAGCCAATTATAAACATCTCCTCCAGCAAACGAAATGGATCGAGCCAATTGATCGTTTCGGATAATGGACAGGGTTTTGATATGGATAAGGTGAAAGATAAAATTTTTGGATTAAATCAAACCTTTAACGATGAATCCGATAGCAAGGGAATTGGTTTGTACTTAATTCACAATAATATGATCAGTTTAGGCGGCCAAATTAGTGTTGTGAGCAAAATCAAGGAAGGCGCTACTTTCACAATGACTTTCAGAGATTAGTGCAAATTTAATAATTAGACCGATTGGTTTTCGAAATCTTCCAAATTAAATTCCCATTGCTTATCGGTATCATAGTACAATTGCCCTCGGGAAACCGTCAAAGGACAATCAAAGTTATTAGTATACAAGGCTCCTGTTCCTAATCCTTGCGCCATGCTGTTGTCTTGCAAAAAGGTCCATTGTGCAATAGCATTTAAGCCAATATTACTCTCCAAAGCAGAAGTAATCCACCATCCGATTTGATGCTTTTCGGCCAATGAAATCCATTCGGCTGTTCCTCGAAACCCCCCTATGAAACTGGGCTTCAAAATGATGTATTGCGGCTTAATTTTGAGCAATAAAGCCTCTTTTTCATCGCTTTCAAATACACCAATCAGCTCCTCGTCAAGGGCAATCGGAATAGGAGTGATTTTACACAGGTCTGCCATCCTGTCAGTATTGTTTTTTTGGATAGGTTGTTCAATACTATGTAATTCAAATTCAGATAATTGTATTAATTTATTTAAAGCAGTATCTGCATCAAAAGCGCCGTTAGCATCGACTCTAATTTCTATCTGTTCTGGAGGGAATTCTGCTCTAATATAGCGCAATAATTGCAATTCCCGATCAAAATTTATAGCTCCTATTTTGAGTTTGACACAGCTAAAACCAGCGGCTAACTTATCGTCAATTTGATCCTTCATAAAAGCTTCTGTTCCCATCCAAACCAATCCGTTTATCAGCATGCTTTTTCGGCCGGCTGTAAATTCGGATGGAAAGAGTTCAAAAGGTGTTTCGCTCTGCAAAGATTGAAAGGCCATTTCAAGACCAAACTGAATTGAAGGGAATTCAATTAAGGCCTCCCAAAGCAAGTTTAGACCTAAATGTGTATTAGCACAAGCCCATGCTAGTTTAGCTTCGTAATCGGGCCGATCATCTACACTTAAACCTCTCAGGATTCCGCACTCCCCTATTCCCTTTTTTCCATTTTGTTCAAGAACAACAAACCAGCTTTCTTTATCGGTGAGCACGCCACGAGAGGTACCCGATGGTTTTTTGAACTGAAGTAGGTATTTGAAATAATGTGCTTTCAATTGTTGATTGTATTAATTTTTGAATACCCTTAAAATAGCCGTAAAATCATTGCTGGTTAATCCGGCTTTTTGGAAAGATTCAAAGTCCAATTTGACTTTTTCAACCCATCCTAAACTGTCGGTAATATTCTGATTTTGATAGGTTTTATAGATCGCCTTGGCGGGTTTGTAGTTATTATTTAACAAATAAGCATGCGCCAGATTTAATTTAGTTTCTAATTCCGATTCATCAAGTTGTTCCCCAATTTTCAGAATCCGTATTGCTTTGCCGTATTGCTTGGTAAAAATATAAGCCCGTCCCAAGCGGTTATAATCCGAAATATTCGCCTTAGCTTCATTCAGAATCTCTAGCGTTTTATCGATTGCAGGTCCGTATTTGCCTTGCGAATACAAATTAGCTGCATCGTTTCGCAAAGAAGCATAAATTGCCTTAGAACCGCCTGTTTCGTTCAGACAAGAGGTGCCAAAATCTTTAAAGACTTTGATTTTTTCGACTGCTAGTAAGTTTTGGTATTCCTGAAAGCGATATTCCTTTTGGATTTTGTCCAAAACACAAACACAATAATCATCTGAATTGGGAATCCTTTTGGCTAAATCAGTTGATTTACAAAGCTTGATAATTGCTTTTCGGTTTTCCAAACTCCAAGCCCGACTTTGTTTATTATCTACCCAGGGAACAATTTCCAAGACAATCCGTTGATTCATAAGCCAATTTTTATTTTCAAAACCAAACCAGATAGTGTTTGATTTAAAACAGGTCGACTTATTAATTGAAAGTCGTTTCGCATCTTTATTCAAAGGAATATCCTGGGTAAAACAAGCATTATCCGTTTTTCCGCTAGTGGTATACTCTTTGGCTGCAGCCTCATTCGAAAAAATAACGTATTTGCATTTATCCTCTCCGGAAATTTTAGATAGAAGAAATAAAGCTCCGGCTGATCCTTGACTGATACCCGTTGGATCCGGAATCGCTTTCAGGACAGATGCCAGACTATTCGCTAATTGTTGATTTTCATCCAGAAGCGTCATTCTAAAGACGAGTTCCGTGGTGCCCGCAGGTAAGTCCTCGCTACTG
>CANEZU010000023.1 GCA_947444255.1 Flavobacteriaceae bacterium
ACTTCTTCAAACTCATTTTGAAGATCCAATTCACGAGCCAAAATTAATAATTTTCTACCTACATCATTTCCACATAGATCTTCTCTTGGGTCAGGTTCCGTAAATCCTTTTTCAATTGCTTCTTGCAAAACGGCACTGAAAGGGCGGTCTTCTGCTGAAAATTGATTGAATAAATAACTCAATGTACCCGAGAAAACGCCTTTAATTTTAGTGATATTTTCACCGGAATGATGTAATAATTTAATCGTATCTATAAGCGGTAATCCGGCTCCTACATTGGTTTCATATAGATAATTCTTCTGATTGTCCGCTAATACTTTTCGCAATTCTTTGTAGAAACTATACGTTTTTGTGTTAGCTACTTTATTCGAAGAAATCAAATCAAAACTGTTTTCTGCCAATGTGAAATAATTTTCAACAAAATCAGCACTTGCTGTATTGTCAATAGCTATCAAATTTTCCAGATGATGTGAATTTGCAAAAGCGATTACATCCTCTATCGAATAGGAAATTCCTTCGGTTTGAATTTTATCAGCCCAATCTGTACTAACTCCATTTTTGTTCAAAAGCACTTTTTTGGAATTGGCAACAGCGAAAACATTCAGTTTAATATCTTTTCTTTTTTCGATACTTTCCAAAGAAGCCAAGATCTGATCAATCAAAGTTCCTCCGACTAATCCATGACCAAAAATAGCAATATTTATTTTCTTTGAAACCCCAAAAATCTCCCCGTGAATAACATTCAATGCCTTATTCAATTGTGATTTAAGAACAACTAGACTTACGTTTTTTCCAGTTACCGTATTGTTGAATAAAATAGGAACAATTTTATTTTTGATTAAAGCAGTATAAGGTTTGTGAAACGTGCTCAAATCCTGTCCTATAATTGAAATCACCGAAACATTATCAGTTATAGAAATTTTATTAACATCCTTAGAATAGAAATCATTTTCAAATTCTTTTTCGAGTTCTATCATCGCTTTTGTAGCATTATGAGCTGCCACAACAAGACCAATTCCACGTTCTGATGAGCCTTGTGAAATGATACTTACACTTATATCATTATCCCCCATCACTTTAAAAATACGAGCATCGACGCCTGTTTTTCCCAATAATCCACGTCCTTCAAGATTAACAAGAGAGACATTCTCTAATATTGAAAGTGTTTTAATCCCTTCTTTATTTGAATTAGAAGTAATTAATGTTCCTTGGTTTTCGTGGTTAAAAGTATTTAGAATACGCAAAGGAATGTTTTTTTCTAATAAAGGAATAATCGTTTTTGCATGGAGAATCGTAGTTCCAAAATTAGCCAATTCGTTAGCTTCATTAAAGGACAACTGATCAATTTTCCGAGCATCCGAAACTAAGTCTGGATTGGCGGTATAAATTCCATCGACATGCGTATAATTTAATAATTCTGCAGCATCCAAATAATTGGCTAGTAAAGAAGCGGTATAATTACTCCCGTTTCTTCCTAAAGTTGTGGTGTCATTATTAATATTAGAACCTATAAAACCGGTTACAACATTTACAGTTTCGTTATTTTGCTTGAAAAACTGAATGACATTTTTCTTTGATACTTGTTCCAAAGGTTGAGCATCTCCAAATTTCGAATCTGTTTTTATCAAAACTCTCGAATCGGTAAAATTAGCTTTGATTCCGTTTTTAATCAAAATATGAGTCAACAATCTAGCAGAAAGTAGTTCTCCTTTTGAAAGAATTTGGTCTTTTATACGGTCACTATAATCCCCAATTAAACTTACACCTTCAAAAAGTTTGTCTAAAACTTCAAATTCCTGAGCAAAATCAATATCCTTATATTCTCCTATTTGATCTTTTTTAAAATCTTCAAAAAGGGTTTTATAATTATTGTTTTTAACTGCAATTTTTAGTATTTCTTCTAATTCATTTGTGGCGTTTCCACGGGCAGACACGACTATCGCAAGCTTTTCACCCTCTTCAATTTTTTTAGTGATAATTGCAACAACTTTATTTATTCCATCTCCGTTGGATAATGATTTTCCGCCAAATTTCAATATTTTCATATCAGCTATAGTGTAGTTTTTACCTAAAATAAATCTTTCAGTAAATTATTTAATTGTTCAAATTCTATCAAAAAAGCATCATGTCCATGAATGGATTTGATTTCCTTATAATAGACTTCTTTATTTTGTTTTTTTAATTCTTCGTAGGTCGTTATATTCTCATTTGTGGTAAAAAACAAGTCCGAATTGATACCAATTATATGTACGCTCGCCTCAATTTCAGCAACTACTTCTTCAAACGAACCCCTATTTCTACTAATGTCAATGTTTTTAAGCAATTGATTCATCAATTTATAGGCCGAAAGTTGAAATCGCTTTTGCAATTTTTTCCCATGATGGTCAAGCCAACTTTCCACATTGAAAATCGCTAATTCTTCGTTGCTGCTTCTTTCGAATTTTTGTTTTAAGGATTCTGGTGTTCGATAACAAAGCATCGCATGTATTCTGGCATCCTCAATAGGTTTCCGAGAATTATTTAGAATTTGCTCTTGCAAATAACAATTTGCAATCAACCAATCGGTCGATTTCCAGTCTGAAGCAATCGGAATCAAATGCTGGGTAATTTTAGGTTCCAAAGCGGCCATTTCCCATGCAATTCCACCTCCTACAGATCCACCAATAATAGCGTACAATTGTTTAATTTTTAAATTTCGAACGCCTTCATTAAAAATTCGGGCAATATCTCGGGCATTAAAATCTAAATAATTGTCGATTATAAAATCATCAAATCCATTACCCGGCACATTAAAGGCGAGAATGGAATATTGATGCGTATCAATCGTTTTTCCCGCTCCAATTAATTCATTCCACCAGCCATTTTCTCCAATAACCTGAGAATTTCCGGTAAGGGCATGATTAATTAAAACAATAGGCGCCGAATTTAATTCGGGACCAAAAACCTGATACGATAAATGTAATTTAGGGTAAACTGCACCACTTTCGGTAGTGAAATTTTCTAATATAATATGATTTAATTTGCTTTCCAATTTCAAATCTGTTGATTTTTTGATTTGTGCCTGGAAATATTAGAAAGAAAAGCTAGAAAAAAACTAGAAGAATTCTTTTGTTATCTTTCCAATATTCCAGAGTAAAATAGACTGTGAAAAATGGCAGAATGCAGCACCTTCTCCATCTTACCGGAGGGTTGCTAAGGCTTCATCGGGTCTAATCCCTCTGCCTTTCTTTATAACATTTCAATACGTTTCTGAACTTAAAGGCACAAAATAACAACTTATTTTTTAGACAACCAATTTTTTTACACTAAATGAGGATTTTTAATATTTTCAAATACCGTTTTCAAATCTGCTTTTAAGTCTTCTAGGTCCTCCAATCCAACTGACAACCGGATTAAATCCTTCGTTACGCCAGTTGCAATTTGTTCTTCATCGCTCAATTGTTGGTGAGTTGTACTTGTTGGGTGAATAATGAGCGACTTTGTATCTCCAATATTTGCTACTAAAGAAAATAGTTTCGTTTGATCGGCAACTTTTCTAGCTGCTTCAAATCCCCCTTTTAATCCAAAAGTAACAACCCCACTTTGTCCTTTTGGCAAATATTCTTTGGCTAAAAGATAATATTTGCTTGATTTTAATCCTGGATAATTAACCCAAGCTACTTCGGCTTCGGCTTCCAACCATTCGGCTAAAGCCAAAGCATTTTCACTGTGTTTTTGAACTCGAATCGATAAGGTTTCCAATCCTTGAATAATTTGAAAAGCATTAAACGGACTTAAAGCTGCTCCAAAATCTCGCAAACCTTCAATTCTAACTTTGGCAATAAAAGCGGCATTTCCAAGTGCTTCGTGATAAACTAAACCGTGATAACCTGCTGAAGGTTCTGTAAATTCGGGAAATTTCCCGCTAGACCAGTCAAAATTTCCAGAGTCAATAATCGCTCCCCCCAATGAAGTTCCGTTACCCGAAATATATTTGGTCAAAGAATGAATCACAATATCCGCACCATGTGCAATTGGATTTAACAAATAAGGGGAAGGAACTGTATTATCGACAATAAAGGGAACCTTATTTACTTTGGCAACAGCTGAAATGGCTTTCAAATCTATTACGTCAAGTTTTGGATTTCCAAGGCTTTCTGCAAAAAACACTCTGGTATTTTCCTGAACGGCCTTATTAAAATTTTCAGGATTGGAAGGATCTACAAAAGTAGTTGTGATTCCCAATCTAGGTAAAGTAACTTTGAAAAGATTATAGGTTCCGCCATACAAACTGTTAGACGCCACAATATGATCTCCTGATTTTAATAAAACTAACAAAGCCGTCGTGAGAGCTGCAGTTCCGGAAGCAGTAACCACTGCTCCAATTCCACCTTCAAGCGCAGCCAGACGTTGTTCTAGAATATCATTAGTAGGATTGTTCAAACGCGTATAGATAAAACCGGCTTCGGCCAATCCAAATAAATTAGCGGCATGCTCGGAACTATTGAACACATAAGAGGAAGTTTGATAAATAGGAACAGCTCTTGTTCCTGCGTTTTTACTAAGATCGTGGCCTGCGTGTAAAGCATTTGTTGCGAATTTTGGTGTGCTCATGATTTTTTAATTTTAATGATTAGAAAAAAGTTTGAATTATTTTTAAATGAATAGTATTTTATTTTTGTCTGAATTGATTAATTCCAATAAAGAAATAGATTGCTTAGTAATCTGTTTAACTTTTCTGCTTTGGAAAGGTTTCTGAATCAAAGAAACCAAGCTGCGTATAATTTGTTTTACTGTTTTCATAGTATAGAAGTATTAAATAAGTGAATAAAAAAAGTCCTTTTGGAGCGTTTACCAAAAGGACTTTATAGTTTGAACTATAAGAAAGATTAACTCTTTCGCTTTTGGCAACAACTGGATTTGACATGCATATAATTACACATCATTCGTTTCGACATCATCATTTTATTTTTTGTTGTATTCATTTTATCTGTGCCAAACTTAATTTGGCAATTTATTGGTTCCGTTTCTAAGCACAAAAAAAGCCTCTCGTTTCCGAGAGGCTTTTGCTGTATTTTTTAATAAATAAAATTAAGCAATAAACATCTCGGTGGAAGTTTTCCACATTGACATATACATATTGCACTTAATTAAATTCATCTTTTTGTTTATTTAACATTGCAAACATCCGAACTCTTTTTTAATTTACCTAATTAAAAGTAAAAAATTAACAGGCTTATAAAAGCAGCATTTTGTCTTCGATTAATTTGAATATTTTAAATTTACAATCTAAATCTTATAAAAAGTTTTTTTTAAATAAAAAAAACTAAAGTTTAATTTGCAAATCAATTTCGTTTCATACATTTGCAATCAAATATTTGAGGAAAAATTTGTACTGATTGCAACCTCGTTAAAAAAATGCTAAAGCAGAAACTCTTCTTTAGCATTTTCTAGCAGTCTTTTTTCCTCCTTAAATTAAAAAATAAAAATATTATGGCTTATTTATTTACGTCAGAATCTGTTAGTGAAGGACATCCAGACAAAATAGCAGATCAAATTTCAGATGCATTAATTGACAACTTCTTAGCTTTTGATCCAAATTCTAAAGTAGCTTGTGAAACCTTAGTTACAACTGGACAAGTAATATTGGCAGGTGAAGTAAAATCGAATACCTATCTTGATGTACAACAAATTACACGTGATGTAATCCGAAAAATTGGTTATACAAAAAGTGAATATATGTTTGAAGCCAATTCTTGCGGTATTCTTTCTGCAATTCATGACCAATCAAGCGACATCAATCAAGGAGTAGATCGTTCAAATCCAGAAGATCAAGGTGCTGGAGACCAAGGAATGATGTTTGGTTATGCTACAAATGAAACTGAAGACTATATGCCTTTGGCTCTAAATCTATCGCATAAATTACTTCAGGAACTAGCTGTTTTGCGTCGTGAAAATGACGAAATTAAATATTTACGACCAGATGCTAAATCTCAGGTAACTTTAGAATACGACGACAACAACAAACCCGTTCGTATTGACGCCATAGTAATTTCGACTCAACACGATGATTTTGATGAGGAAACAACTATGTTGGCCAAAATAAAATCGGATTTAGTAGGGATTTTAATTCCTAGAATTATCAAAAAAAATCCTCAATATGCTCATTTATTTAATAATGAGATTCAATATCATATCAATCCTACCGGAAAATTTGTAATTGGTGGTCCACATGGAGATACCGGTTTAACAGGCCGAAAAATCATTGTTGATACTTATGGTGGTAAAGGGGCTCACGGTGGTGGTGCATTCTCTGGAAAAGACCCGAGTAAAGTAGATCGAAGTGCTGCTTATGCTACGCGTCATATTGCCAAAAACTTAGTTGCTGCTGGTGTTGCTGATGAAATATTAGTTCAGGTTTCTTATGCTATTGGTGTTGCAAAACCAATGGGAATTTTTGTAGAAACTTATGGTACTAAAAAAGTAAATTTAACCAATGGTGAGATAGCTAAAAAAGTAGAGGCCTTATTTGATATGCGTCCCTATTTTATTGAGCAACGTTTGAAACTTAGAAACCCTATATATAGTGAAACTGCCGCTTACGGACACATGGGACGTAAATCAGAAGTGGTAACTAAAACTTTCAAAGGACCAAATGGTGAAGAAAAAACAGTTACTGTAGAATTATTTACTTGGGAAAAATTAGATTTTGTTGATCAGATAAAAACCGCTTTCGGATTATAATCTTTTCTTTAATACACAAAAAAGACCAGCTCAGTGAGCTGGTCTTTTGGTTTCAATCTATCTTTCAAAAACTACATTAGGTAATAACTTTGGACGTGCCGGGTCGTTGGCCAAAATCCAGCCCGTACGATAAATCCATTCCGTCATTTTATGTAATTTTAAAAAATCAATGTTTTCTGATTCATCCATTGGAGTGTGATACTGACTGTGCAAAACACTGGTAAAGAAAATAGAAGGTATTCCTTTACGAGCATAAGGCAAATGATCCGATCTAAAGAAAAAATACTCGGGATGTTCCGGCTTGTCCCATAATTTATCCAAATCAAATTTAGGCCCTTCATCATTTGCTTTCTTGGCAATATTTACTATGTCTGAAGAGTTTTCGTGAGGCGAAGTGGAACCTAATAATGCAGCCTGATTAATATTATTCCTTCCAATCATATCGCCGTTTAGAACTCCAACAATAGCGGATTCTGGAACTGTAGGATGAGCAGCATACCATCTTGAACCTAACAAACCACGTTCTTCTGAACCGTGAAAAACAAACAAAGCACTTCTTTTCCCAGCTTGTTTTTTAAAAGCTCTGGCAATATTTAGCATCGCCACACAAGTCGTCGCATTGTCATCGGCACCATTATAAATGGAATCTTGACCGTATTTTTGTCTAACACCATCATGATCTTGGTGTCCACTAAACAAAACAAATTCTTTTTTTAATTGAACATCCGTACCTTCAATTTTCCCAACCACATTGACTGAAGGGTATTTATAAGTCTCCGAAAATACTTGAGTCGACAATAAGTCTTTTGTGTTTTTTAGATAATCCAATTGATCTTTGTGCACCCAAAAAACAGGCATCGAACTTGTAATTTTATCCCGTAAACCTTCAATTCCGTATATACCTCGTGTCATTTGTGGCTCGACTTGAGACCAACTTTTTTCACCGGCATCATCAGCTACGATAACTAGCGCAGCGGCTCCTTTTTTTACAAGAACATCATAGTATTTGTTTCTTACAAAACCAGGATATCTTCGGTCAAAAAGCGAAATATTATTTAAAATCCCTTCTTGTGATGCCAATATTACAACTGCTTTTCCTTGGACATCTGCCTTCTCTATTTCTGCAGCAGTAGCGGCACCTAAATAAACTAAAGACGCCTCTACTTTTACATTTGTAGTTTCAGCAACTAAAACTTCTTTCCATAGAGCAAAAAATTTATCTCCTATTTTAAATCGAGTATTTGGGCTAACTTGATGACGGTATAAATCGAAAAACTGGAAAAAAGTACCATCATCTCCAGCTGGACTCATTCCGGCTTCTTCAGCTTTTTTAGCAAGCCACATCGAAACTTTCAATTCGTCTAAGGTACCAGCTTCACGACCATTAAAATGATCTCCAGCCATTTGGTACAGATCGGTTTTAAGGTCTTTTAAACTAATTGCGCTAACTAAGGGTTTTTTGACGGTCTGAGCGGAAACAATACTCGCATTGACAATTAATGCGGTAAAAAGAAATACTATTTTAAATTTCATAAGGGGGTGTTTTAGTAATCAAACTTAGTGATTTAAAAGTGGTAAAAGCAAAAATAAAAGTACTAAAAGTAACCTATTCGCTTTTATACTGATGCTTTCTTAAACCTCTTAAATTAAAAGAGTATTCGAAATAAAAAGATTGAGAAATAGGAAAACAATAATCAAAAGGATGTACGATTCAAATCAAGTAAAGGTTTATTCTGAAATTCGACAATTAGAGCAGTTAAAAAAGTAAGGATACAGGTCCTAAATTATAAAAACATATTTATTATAATTACAATTTCGGAACCGATACATCAAAATATGACGAATACTAAGTATTTTTGCTTGTATTCAATAGAACTGTGTTTAGAGTAAAAAGTACAATCAAGACAACAACATGAAAAAAACAATTTACTTCTTCCTTATAATATCGTCTTTTCTGCTTCAGGCGCAAGAACAGAATCTAAATGCAACTTTAATTAGTAGCCAAACACTAGAAGCGGATAATTATCTTGGTTTTGACAGTTATGCCAATTTATATTATACTAAAAACAATGTCCTGTTTAAAAAAAACAAGGAAGAACTTTGGCAATATAAAAATCTTGCTTTAGGAAAAATCAGTCGAGTCGATTTCCAAAACCCATTGAAAATATTGATTTTCTATGAAAATTTCAACTCCGCTGTTTTGCTTGACAATCAACTTAATGAAATACAAAAAATAGACTTTTCTAAATCGAATGATCCAATTATACTTTCTGCAGTTGGAATAGCAACTCAAAATCGACTTTGGATTTACAATAATCTAACCCAAAAAATTGGCCTATATGATTATTTAAACAATTCTTACCAGGACATAACCACCTCATTTCAAGGAAATATCATCTATTATGATTCTGATTTTAATAGTTTTCAGTGGATTGACGAAAAATTAAACTATTGGTCCTCTGATCTATTTGGAAAAATATCTTATATAGGAAAAATTCCCGCTTTTGAGCAAATTCAGCTGATACAAAAGCAAACTATTCTTTTTTCCAAAGATTCGAAACTATTTTTAAAAGAGCTTGAAAAGAAAAATATAGATCCGATATCGAATATTGAGAAAACATTTGAAAAATTTTATTACAAAGACCAAATTTTATCTATTTTTACAAACGGCAGAATTACGAATTATAAAATCACAATACCATAATGCACATAGCAGTAGCAGGAAACATCGGGGCGGGAAAAACAACTTTAACCCGTTTATTGGCGAAACATTTTAAATGGGAGCCTCATTATGAAGACGTGGTTGACAATCCATATCTCGATGATTTTTATCATCAGATGGAACGATGGTCTTTTAATCTTCAGATTTACTTTCTGAACAGCCGTTTTAGGCAGGTTTTGCAAATTCGCGAAAGTGGAAAAAAGATCATTCAGGACCGAACTATTTATGAAGATGCGCATATTTTTGCACCTAATCTGCATGCTATGGGATTGATGACCAATAGGGATTTCTTAAACTATTCTTCCCTTTTTGAATTAATGGAATCCTTAGTTGAAGCACCTGATTTATTGATTTATCTGAGAAGTTCTATTCCAAATTTAGTCAACCAAATTCACAAACGGGGTCGCGAATATGAAAATTCGATTTCAATAGATTATCTGAGCCGCTTGAACGAACGGTACGAAGCTTGGGTTCAGACCTATAGCAAAGGAAAACTTTTGATTATTGATGTTGACAATATTGATTTCGTTAACAATCCAGAAGATTTAGGAATTATACTTAACCGAATTGATGCAGAGTTAAATGGTTTATTTTAGATTCATTTAAATAATTAAAAGCATAAAACAAGCCAGTTCTTTTAAATCTTTTATATAAAAATGCCCCACTAAAAGCGGGGCATTTTCTATATAAAACTTTACCAAAATATGTTGCAATGGCAAAATACTAATTAAAATTATTTCAAAGCTTCAACTTTGGCTTTTACTTCATCTAATGAACCTTCAAAAACCTGAACGTTTACATTTCCCTTCTCAGTGCTTGTAACCGTTGCTTTTGCTTTTCCATTTTCATTAATGACTTCAACTTTGATTTCTTTAGGCATTCCTCCTTTTTTAGCACAGCAAGCCATGTTATCAGCAACGAATTTTCCATTGGAGTCGTAGTGAGACAAACACATCTCTTTTTCCTCTGGAGTACATTTTAAACTGTCACACATTTTAGCACATTCGGCTTTGGTCATTGTAGCGCATTTACTCCTATCGCATTTGCCCATCATTCCCATATCACTATGCATAGAAATCACTTCCATTTTAATCATTTTAGGTTCTCCTTTGTGTCCGTTACCTAAAATTGGCGCAATTACCAATCCGATCAAACAAGTCAATTTGATTAAAATATTCATAGAAGGCCCTGAAGTATCTTTGAATGGATCACCAACAGTATCTCCGGTTACAGCTGCTTTATGCGCATCAGAGCCTTTATATGTCATTTCACCATTAATCATAACTCCTGCTTCAAAAGATTTTTTAGCATTATCCCAAGCACCTCCAGCATTGTTTTGGAACACTGCCCAAAGAACTCCTGATACGGTAACTCCAGCCATATAACCCCCTAACATTTCAGCAATCAATTGATTGTTGTCACCATAAACCAATTTACCCAAAAGAACAATTGCAATTGGAAATCCAATAGTCAAGATACCAGGCAACATCATTTCGCGCAAAGCGGCTTTAGTAGAAATATCTACACATTTAGCATACTCCGGTTTTCCGGTTCCTTCCATAATACCTGGAATTTCTCTAAACTGACGACGTACTTCATATACCATGTCCATCGCAGCTTTTCCAACAGAATTCATCGCTAAAGCAGAGAAAACTACCGGTATCATTCCACCTACAAATAACATCGCTAAAACAGGCGCTTTAAATATATTAATTCCATCAATTCCGGTAAAAGTTACATAAGCCGCAAACAAAGCCAAGGAAGTTAAGGCTGCCGAAGCAATCGCAAAACCTTTTCCTGTTGCAGCAGTTGTATTTCCTACAGAATCCAAAATGTCGGTACGAGTACGAACTTCTTTTGGTAATTCACTCATTTCTGCAATTCCACCTGCATTATCAGATATTGGTCCAAAAGCATCAATTGCTAATTGCATCGCTGTTGTAGCCATCATGGCAGATGCGGCCAAAGCCACACCATAAAATCCAGCAAAAGCATAAGAAGACCAGATCGCAGCAGCAAATAAAAGAACCGTTGGAAAAGTAGAAATCATTCCTGTAGCCAATCCTGCAATTACGTTAGTTCCTGCACCTGTTGAAGATTTTTGAACGATTGCCATAACTGGTTTTGTTCCTAATCCAGTATAATATTCAGTTACAGAAGAAATAACAGCGCCCACTACCAATCCTACTAATGTAGCGTAGAACACACGCATTGAAGAAATTTCTTTTAAACCTTCACCGTAGAAATTCATTTTCATAGTCGCCGGTAACATCCAGTTCACAAGAAAATAACAGGCAATAGCTACCAATCCTATAGAAACCCAGTTCCCAACATTTAAAGCTTTTTGAACTTCGGCTTCCTTAGCAGTATCACTACTAATTTTCACCAACATCGTTCCAATAATAGAAATAGCAATTCCAATTCCTGCGATTGACATCGGCAATAAAATGGGACCAATTCCACCAAAAGCATCTTGGATATTTCCACCCATATCTTTGATTACATAATTCCCAAGAACCATAGCTGCAAGAACCGTCGCTACATAAGAACCAAATAAATCGGCACCCATTCCTGCTACATCACCTACATTATCTCCTACGTTATCCGCAATTGTTGCTGGATTTCTTGGATCATCTTCTGGAATACCTGCTTCAACTTTACCTACTAAATCAGCCCCAACATCGGCAGCTTTAGTGTAAATTCCACCACCCACACGAGCAAACAAGGCAATTGATTCTGCTCCAAGTGAAAACCCAGCTAATGTCTCTAAAACAATAGTCATGTCTTCAGTAGAAGTCCAAACGCCATGCATAAAAAAGTGGAAGAAGAAAATAAAGAAAGTAGTCAATCCTAAAACAGCTAAACCAGCAACTCCTAATCCCATAACAGTACCACCACCAAAAGAAACTTTTAAGGCTTGTGGCAAACTCGTACGAGCGGCTTGTGTCGTTCTAACATTCGTTTTTGTTGCAATTTTCATTCCCATATTCCCAGCCAAAGCAGAGAAAAAAGCGCCGAACACAAAAGCAACTACTATTAAAATATGTGTTGTTGGAACAACATATGAAATTCCGGCTAATACAATACTGGCGCCTACAACAAAAAAAGCTAATAATCGATATTCTGCTTTCAGGAATGCCAAGGCTCCCTCATAAATGTAATCTGAAATCTCTTTCATCTTACCATCTCCAGCATCTTGCTTTAATACCCACGCTCTTTTTGCCCACATAAATAGTAGGCCTATAACTGCCATTACTATTGGCACGTAAATCATCATTGACTCCATAAAAATAATTTTTGGTTTTGTTAATTTTTTGTAAATGTAACGAAACCAATATAAATAAAAAAGCAATATTCTTAATAGAATATTGCTTTTTTTATATAATATGATTACTAAAATTATTTAATACTAAATAATCCTGCTGGTTTATTTTCAATTTGATCAAAACGATTCGAACATTCAATTATAATTTCATGTGCTTCGCTAAGGTCTCCCCAACCACCTACATCTACTATTTTATTCTCAAGATCTTTATAAACCAAGAAAAAATGTTCTATTTCTTTTAATAAATGAGGATTAATATCCGACAGGTTTTCTAGAGAATTCCATATTGGATCAGAAACGGGAACACAGATTATTTTTTCATCTGGTCCTTTGTCATCTGCCATGTGAAAAACACCAATTGGTTTCACTTCCATTACACATCCGGGAAATGTAGGTTCATTAATCAAAACCAAAACATCTAATGGATCACCATCTAAAGCTAAAGTTTCAGGTATAAAACCATAATCAGCAGGATACATCATCGATGAAAACAACATCCTGTCAAAACGCATTCTTTTTATTTCGAAATCATATTCGTATTTATTTCTACTTCCTCTTGGTATTTCGATAAGTACATCGAAAGATTTTAGTTTTGCTGCAGTCATTTTCTGTTTTTACTTTTCAATTTTATAAGTGCAAAAATAAGCATTCCTAAGGCCTTAACAATGATAAATTGCGGCTTATGTATACAAATTTTGCAACATTTATTCAATAAGAGACTTTTATTCCCCTTTTCTCTAAATAATAATGCCACAATAAAAAAGTAGCAACTGTTTTATGTGGCGCCCACGTTTCAACAAGCTGTAAAATATCATTTTTGTACTCCTTTTTCCAAAGTTCTTTTATTGTATTCAAAATAGCTATATCTCCTATCGGAATAATATCTGTAGCACCGAGCGAAAAGATCAAATAGACATCAATTGTCCAGTTACCAATGCCTTTTATTTTAATCAATACATTACGAACTTGCTCAGAGGATTGCGTTTGCAAATTTTCCAAATTAATTTCACCCTGCAAGATGGCAGAAGACAATGCCTTTATGTAGGATGTTTTTTGTCGACTTACACCAAGTGCACGATAGTTCTCATCTGACATTGAATAAAGAATGGCTGGAGAAAAAAATTCTACAACCTCTTTCAGTTTCAGAAAACAAGCTTTAGCTGATGCAATTGAAACCTGCTGTTCCAGAATCAACAAAACAAGCGTCTCAAATCCTGGAGGTCGTTTTGGAATAATAGGAACTCCATATCTTGTGATAATAGTTTTAAAAACAGGTTCTTGAGCAGTAAGAAAGTCTATTGCTTCTTGCATAACTAGCTATATAAATCGGAAATTAGATTTGAAAATTCTTTAAAAATAAAACCCAAAAGAGCCTTTTACACTAAATTTATTGGCATCTGGCATATTCAGATAACTGCCTCTCCAGGAAAAATCAATTCGAAACACCTTTAAAATGTTTCCAATTCCTGCTCTGTATTCCCAATAACCTTTCTCAGGCGCATTATATGCTAATCCCGAAGCATTAATAGCCCTGTTTTTATCCGATATGGTTCCGTAAACACTATTGATTCCAATAATTTCTCTCCAATTTAATTTTCGCATAAAAGGAATTCTCGAAAAAATTCGACCGTTAAAATTATGATCCCATTTTAAAGTCACATATTGATCGGCAATGAATTCGTAAAAGTTTAAATTATTGAAGGTATTAGAAATCAAGAATACTGATTGATTTCCAGGTATAACACTCATCAATCCTAAAGGAACATACCCAAATGTTTTGCCCGTTTCTAGGGTAAGATTAGTTCGTCCAAGAGGCCCAATTATAATTGGTTGCTTATAAAAAAACTGGACTTTTTTATAATCGAAATCACTCGCAAGCAATCCTTTAAAACCCTGACTATAATTAATAAATATACGCGTAAATGGACTATCAGCATGATCGCGTTCTACACCAAATCCGATTGGTTTTTTATTTGGAGTGAATTCAATTTGAGCATTGATTTCTGATTGTCTCACTTTAGATTTTATACTCGTTTGCGATAAATCGGTATAATAATCCAAACTAAAAGTAGGCGAAGCTGATTCTAAAGTCCGATAGGAAAATCCTGTTCTGAGCGTTAAATTTCGCAAAGGTTCGATTTCAACTTCCAGATTCGTCAAATTGATATTTGTCAATTTAATATTTTTCCCCACCGTAAAAAGGCCGGAAGATGCATAAATCCTACCCAAAACATCATTAGAGGAAGTCAGAGAAGCCCCTATTTGTTCAACATCTCTTCGATTTCCGGCTGAAATGATAACCCGATTTACCTTGTCTACCATCCATTTCCCAGAAATTCCGTATTTGAATTTATTATCATTAAAACCATAAGCCGTATAACCTTGCAAACGCCATGGATCATCTCGACCAAAATAAGTCCGCATCCCCATTCGAAGTCGCAAACCTTCCACCTCATTGTTACCAATAAAAGAATAAATGGGGCCATAATCAAAGTTACCAACTTGTATATATCCACTATCTAAAATTAAAACAAGATCATATATCTGCTTGAATTTATGAACAGTTTGTAGGGTATCCAGCATTTTATAAACGCCAATCTCATCTTTGGTCAGGTTTTCAAAACGATTTTCCTGCCAATATTTTTCTGTTTTATTATAAACAGCATCCTCTTTATAATTCACTTGTTCCTTATAAAAAGAAGCCGGTTTTTTCTGATTAAAGACATGATTTCGATACAAACTGGATCGTTTACCATACATCCCTTTTGACTTTTCTTTTTTGTTTAATGAAAAGTCAGACATCATATAATCGCGGCTAAGTAAAAATACGGAGTCATTTACAACATCAAATTCCTGCTCAATATAAATGTCTTTTACCCAGTTAATATTGGCACTTTTAGTTACTGCCAAATTAATTTTTTTGATGGCAAATGTGCTGTCATTTACCCAAAAATCACCTTTAAAAGTCAATTCGTTTTTGCGTCTTGGATAAAAGACAATATTATAACACCATTTTTTATCAACAAACGCGCTATCTTTCAATACATAATTATAAACATCAATTCCGGTTCTTGACAACGGACTTGTAAAGCTTTTATCGAAGAAAGTAAGGTAATTATTATAAATGTCATAATCGGAATATAAATCTTTAACAAAGGACAAAATCTGTTGGTTGTTACCAAAACCCGAGTTCTTATTGGCTTTAATAATTTCTTTAGTTTTATTGAGTTTGTTATCACCATAAAAATCCGAAAGCGATTCATTTATAAAAACAGGTAAATAAGTTTTACCTGTAATTTTAGAAGTATCGACTTGTTTAAAAATAAATTCCATGCCTTTGAAAATATTGCTTTTCATAAAAGCACTGTCAATCGTATTCAAATCAAATTCTATTTTTTCGTATTTTTCCATCTGGTATTGATCAAAAATACGGAGCCCATTTTTACGTTTTCGCGCCCAAATTTTCCTCAAGATATCTAAGGCTGGATTATTCTTTTTAGAAGTCTTTCCGGCATAAATAACTACTTCTTGCAACTGTTCGCCATCTCCAAGCTGCACCCTCAAATTATAAGTAACTGGCTTTAAAAGAGGGACTTCTTTGGTTTCAAACCCCACAAAAGAAACTAGTATAGAACTATATTTGTTATCAGATTCAATATAAAATACGCCGTCTTCATTAGTTACAATTCCAACCTTTGAATTTTTAAAAACCACATTAGCAAAAGGAACCGGTTGATTTAAATTATCAACAACAATCCCACTCACTTTGGTTTGAGCTACAACTATAAAACTTAGTAAGAAGAAAAACCCAAGAAACACTTTTATTTTCATAACTAAAAAAAACTCCATCAAATACCTTTTGATGGAGTTTCAAATTTAGTGAATTTCCTTAAATCCGACCAAAAACTAAGATCGAAATTTAAAAAGATTCTATTATTTTTTATACATAACTTTTTTAACTGCTTTTACAACATCACTTGCATTAGGCAACCACTCTTTTAACAAGGTTGGAGAATAAGGTGCAGGAGTATCTGCAGTTGTAATTCTTTGAACAGGCGCATCCAAGAAGTCGAAAGCACGTTCTTGAACAATATAAGTAATTTCTGAAGCTACACTTGCAAAAGGCCAAGCTTCTTCTAAAACTACTAATCTATTCGTTTTTTTAACTGAAGTTAAAATTGTTTCATAATCTAAAGGACGTACCGTTCTTAAATCGATAATCTCGCAAGAAATTCCTTCCTTAGCTAATTCATCAGCAGCAATATGTGCCTCTTTAATAATTTTTCCAAAAGTAACAATGGTCACATCAGTTCCAGGTCTTTTAATATCAGCAACACCAATCGGAATGATATAATCACCTTCAGGGACTTCCCCTTTATCACCATACATTTGTTCTGATTCCATAAAAATCACAGGGTCATTATCGCGAATAGCTGCTTTTAACAATCCTTTAGCATCATAAACCGTTGACGGAACAATCACTTTTAATCCCGGTGTATTGGCAAACCAGCTTTCAAAAGCTTGAGAGTGTGTAGCTCCTAATTGTCCTGCAGAAGCTGTTGGTCCACGGAAAACCATTGGCATCGGAAACTGACCCGCTGACATTTGACGCATTTTAGCTGCATTATTAATGATTTGATCAATCCCAACTAAAGCAAAATTGAACGTCATATATTCAACGATAGGACGACAACCATTCATAGTCGATCCTACGGCAATACCTGCAAAACCAAGTTCTGCAATCGGCGTATCAATGATTCTTTTAGGTCCAAATTCCGCAAGCATCCCTTTCGAAGCCTTGTAAGCTCCGTTGTATTCTGCCACTTCTTCTCCCATTAAATATACGGTCTCATCGCGACGCATTTCTTCACTCATTGCTTCACAAATGGCCTCTCTAAATTGTATCGTTCTCATATTTTTGTTCTATGTCAGTATTTCGAAAGGCAAAAATAAATATTTTAAACCACTTATAAGCAAAATTTAGTTAAAATAAAGCGGTATTCCTGCTGCTTATTTTCAGGAGCCATTTCCGGCTTTCCGCTCTTTCTCCTTCTGGCTAAAGAAGCCAGCTGGAGGATGCCGCTACAATCCGGGCTACGAAATCGTAATAGTGTACCGTTAATATTATGCGCGCATAGTATAATATTCAATTTATTAGTCTAATTTTGTATCTCACATTAAGCGATAAATCCTAAAAATATGAAAATATTAGTTTGCATTAGTCACGTTCCGGATACCACATCAAGAATTAATTTCAAAAATGAGGATTCTGAATTTGACACTAACGGTGTTCAGTTTGTAATTAACCCAAACGATGAATTTGGTTTAACCAGAGCCATTTGGTTTCAAGAAAAACAAGGAGCAACGGTGACTGTAATAAATGTTGGCGGACCCGAGACGGAACCTACTTTGAGAAAAGCTTTAGCAATTGGCGCCAATGAGGCCATTCGGA
>CANEZU010000024.1 GCA_947444255.1 Flavobacteriaceae bacterium
ATACGTTAGATCCCGGTACCGATTGCGATCGAGTATCGTGGAAAGATATAGTCCAAACTAAATAGAGTTTATCGGACTCTATCCGGCATGACCGTTGGAATTTTGAGGAGATTTCTCCACAGTACGAGAGGACCTCGAAGAACGAATCCCTGGTGTGCCAGTTGTCCCGTCAGGGGCACCGCTGGGTAGCTACATTCGGAAGGGATAAGCGCTGAAAGCATATAAGCGCGAAACCCACCACAAGATGAGATTTCTTTTAAGGGTCCTAGGAGATGACTAGGTTGATAGGCTATAGATGTAAAGGCAGTAATGTCATAGTCGAGTAGTACTAATAACCCGTAAGCTTATGTACACTTTTCCTGCCGAGCAATCGGCAGGAAGAAACTTTCTCCCTAGGGCTAAGGCTCAGGGTAAAGCTTTTAATTTTCTTTATCTCAGTATGTTAAGATATTGGTTTATAGTTTACTGTTCAAGAAATAGTGAAATATAAACAATGATTGTCCAAAGCAATTGTAACCTTTTAAGGTGGTTATTGCGGCGGGGCTCACCTCTTCCCATCCCGAACAGAGTAGTTAAGCCCGCCTGCGCAGATGGTACTGCAGTTATGTGGGAGAGTATGTCGTCGCCTTTCTTTATGAAAACCCTGTTCTATCGAACAGGGTTTTTTGTTTTATATAGGTACGACCTGTTCGCCTAAGGACTCGGTTCGCCGCCTTTCTTTAATCCTCATCATTTATTTGATGAGGATTTTTTTTGCCTTTTTTATGATATGTGGTGTAGAACTGGATCTAGGATCAATCCCAAAACCTGTGTAGCAGCAAAAATTAAGCATAAATATTGGTGAGTCTAAAAATAAAGAATTCTATATTTCTAGGTTTTATTTGAATATTATATTTGGTTATAAATCAAAATAAAATATATTTGTTATAATTATACTAATTATTTATGAGAATAATAGTTGTTGTCCTTTCTTTTATGTTAATTTTATTTTCATGTTCTACAAACAATAATTCTAATGGAAACAACATTACAGTACCTCAAACAAACTTAACAGGTGTTGTTGTATCGTCTACTCAAATTAATTTGTATTGGACAGACGATTTGACCGAAGAATTAGGGTTTAAAATTGAACGAAAAACTGTTACAGGAAATTATGTTATAGTAGGTGATGTTAGTTCAAATACATTAACATTTTGTGATATTGGACTAACTCCTGGAACTACTTACACCTATAGAGTATATTCTTATAATAGAATAGATAGTGCTCCTATTTATTCTAATGAACTTAAGATACTAACAACTAATACCATGATTCTACCACTAATAAGTACGACTGAGCCAAGTGAAATTAAAACTACATCAGCTATTAGTGGAGGCTCGATTTCAAGTGATGGTGCTTCTGCGATATCTGCAATAGGTGTGGTTTGGAGTTTTAGCCCTAACGCAACTATTGACTTGTCTACAAAAACAATTAATGACAAAGGTGTTGGTTCCTATACATATACAAGTTCCATTATAGGACTTATAGCAAATACCACCTATTATGTAAGAGCCTATGCAACAAATAGTTTTGGTACAGCTTATGGAAATGAATACCGTTTTACAACCTTTTCTTCGACGGAAGTTAATGTTCCAGGACATGATATATCAGATATAGATGGTAATTTTTATTTAACAGTTATCAATTGCAACCAAATTTGGACCAAATCTAATTTGAACACATCGCATTATAGAAATGGAGACGGAATTCCCCAAGTAACTGATCCAATTGCTTGGGCCAAATTAACAACAGGAGCTTGGTGTTATTATAACAACGATCCAGTAAATGGTGCAACTTATGGTAAACTATATAATTGGTATGCGGTGCATGACTCACGTGGTTTAGCCCCAACTGGATATCATATACCTACTGACGGCGAATGGACTACTTTGACTACTTGTTTAGGAGGAGAAAACGTTGCAGGAGGTAAAATGAAATCCACTACACTGTGGAATGATGGTTTATTAATAAATCCCACCTACATTATTAGAGCGACCAACAGCAGCGGTTTTTCAGCTCTTCCGGGAGGGTATCGTAACTCCAATGGAGAATACTTTTATATAAAGGATTACGGTTACTATTGGAGTTCTTCCGAGTTCAATACAGAAATGGCCTATGATCGCTACCTTGTATTTCACTCTAATGCAGTTAGTAGGGAAGGTATAAACAAATCAAATGCTTGGTCAGTTCGTTGTCTCAAAGATTAAACTTTTTTGTTCTTTATAATTCAGTATTCAAAACATAATTCATTTATTTAGGATGATTTTTTTGTTGTTAAATACAATACTACTCAGTTTAATTTAAATCCTTAATGAACTCATTGTATACAAAAATAAAACTACTCCAGAGCATTGCTGTTTTCATTAAAGATCGTTAAATAGTATCCAATTAGTTGCTATTGTTTAGGTTGTTTATTTTGATTCATTTTTTTTCTTTTTTTTTCAATCCAAATGTGGTCCCTATTTTTTCCGTTTTAAAAGCTGAATTTTTTCTCAAAAACTATAACCCGAATGAATTCAACTTCTAGAATATTTTTTATACTTGGTTTTTTTATTTTCTTTTTTGAATTCTATTAAAGAGCTATCCAAGGATGCAGAAATTGTGCATATCTATTTGCTAAATTGTGAGTTTCTTTTTCTTGTAAAATCTATCTTTGCGACCCTTAAATAAAAATATATGAGCACAATTTGGTACGAATGCAAAGTAAAATATAGAAAAACTGATGATACTGGATCTCAAAAAATAAGTACGGAACCCTATTTGGTAGATGCTTTATCATATACAGAAGCAGAAAGCAGAATTACGGAAGAAATGTCAGCTTATATTAGTGAAGAATTCAAAATCACAAATATTAAAATGGCTAATTATGCAGAGATTCACCCTTTTGAAAATACTGATCGTTGGTTTAAATCTAAAGTATCATTATTAGCATATGATGAAGAAAGTGGTAAGGAACGAAAATCAAATATGTATTTGTTAATTCAAGCCAATGATGTCAAAGAAGCTTTTGATAACACGACAAATGCCATGAAGGGAACTATGGGAGATTATACTATTTCTGCTATTTCAGAATCTCCTATCATGGATGTTTTTCCCTATTTTAGTGGAGAAGAAGGTGAAACGGAACAATTGGAAAAGTTTAATACTCTTAAATCTTCTAAACTAGAACAAGCTGTAACTGAAGAAATTGTAGATCATATGGAGTTTGAATCCGCAATTCTAGAATAATTACTTGATTATTAGCTAGAATTCTACTATGATTTTTTCAATACTACTTACAAAAAGAGGACTTATAGTCCTCTTTTTGTAAGTAGTATTCTTCTTGAATTGGTTTTTAGTAGTAATGACAATCTAATCTTTTATATATACATTACTTTATTTTATTTTTTTTGTCTCTACTATTATTGGAAGAATATTCTTTAAGATGTTTTATTAAGTTAGAATTTAACCATTAAACAGGTTTCTTTTTTAATTTTTTATTTCTGTTGCCCTTAATTGTTCTACTTTATACTTAAATTTATAGTATTGATATTCAGTATTATAAATTCCATTACTACTATTAAATGATATGCTATTTAATTCCTTTTAAGGATATAATAAATTTCCTTTATGGAAGGTTATGAAATCTATTTTTTTTTTTTAACCGACTAGATTTTAAACAACTACTTAGTTAAGTTTAGAGTATTTTTCGAACAATATTTTTAAATAAATTAAGTCACTTATAGCTCTGTAATTTAGAAATACAATATAAGTATTTAAACGAGTAGGGAGGTCTGATTTCTTTATTTGAAACTTGTACAGTAATTATATTTGGATTTACCGTTACTTCTAAAATATTATATGATGAAAAACAGAAAAATAGTAGTTGTTGTACTATTAATAGTATTTCTATTTCTTGGCTTTTATTTTTTCTTTGGAACAAAAAAAATCACTGCTATTCATTTTGAAACTGCGAGAAGTCATTATGGGTTTATTGCAAAAAGTATTACAGCGAGCGGGACTATTCAGCCTTTAGATACTGTTTCCGTTGGTGCGCAGGTTTCAGGAGTGGTTAAAACACTATTTGTTGATTTTAACAGTGCTGTTAAAGCAGGTCAATTGTTAGCGACTATTGATTCTTCTATTATTAAGGCGCAAACGGAGGTGGCTCGGTCCAATTTGCTAACGGCCGTGAGTAACTTCAACTATCAGAAATCTAATTACGAAAGACAATTTGAATTGTTTTCCTTGGAAGCTATTAGCAAAGAAGATTTCCAAGTTGCAGAAAACCAATATGCTATAGCAAAAGCATCGGTATCGAATACCGAAGCTCAATTAAAAATCAGCATACGAAACCTTTCATATACCCGCATTTATTCTCCCATAAATGGAATTGTACTTAATAAAAATGTTAGTGAGGGGCAGACAATTGCTTCTAATTTTAATGCCCCTACCTTGTTTGTTATAGCTAAAGATCTTAGTAAAATGCAGGTACGAGCTGCTGTCGACGAAGCTGATATTGGTGCTGTCCAATCTGGTCAAAGAGTACGATTTACAGTCGATGCTTTTCCCGATATACCATTTGGAGGTAGTGTAGATAAAATTTTGTTACATCCTTCTATTAATGCAAATGTAGTTACTTATAAAACGCTGATCAATGTAGATAACAGCAGTATGAAATTAAAACCAGGAATGACGGCAAATATTTATATCTACACGGAGCAGTATTCCCATATCTTGTTAGTGCCTTCTAAAGCGCTTAATTATAAACCGGATTCCTTGGCACTAAGTCAGTTTAAAATCTCGAAGAAACAATCTGAAAATCCTATTATTAGCAAAAAAGAGCGAGAAAAATACAAAATAGAATTAGGCAATAATTCGGTATTAAAAGAAATACGAGCATCTTATAGGATGGCTTCAGTTTGGTTGAAAAAAGGCGATAGTTTAATTGAAAAGAGGATTTTAATAGGAATAAATGATGATTCCAATGTTAGTGTAATAGCTGGACTTAAGCCAGAGCAGGCGGTTTTGATTTCTGCTTTTTCTGCACTAAATACTAATTCAAATACTAAAGAAAGTGCGAGTCCTTTTATGCCAAAAATGCAAAGAAGGACTTCCGGAAGCAGTAGAAATTAATTTTACACGTCAGTATTATGCAACAAACTACTATAGTCAAGATAGAGCATCTCGTTCGTGAGTTTAGCATGGGTGGAGAACTATTTAAGGCTTTAAACGATATCAATTTAAAGATAGATTCTGGAGAGTTTATAACCATTATGGGCAGTAGTGGCTCCGGTAAAACTAGTTTGTTGAATATTATAGGATGTTTGGATCAAGCGAGTTCTGGAGATTATTTTCTGGAGGGAGTCAATGTAAATCAATTGTCTAAGAATGAGTTGGCTCGAATTCGCAATCGTAAATTGGGTTTTATATTTCAATCTTATAATTTATTAGCACGAACATCAGCCTTAGAAAATGTGGAACTACCATTGTTGTATAATCCAGATGTTTCGGCTAAAGAACGCACCGAAAAAGCAAAAGCAGCCTTAGCAGCAGTTAATCTAAGTGACCGAATGAATTATTTTCCAAGTCAATTGTCGGGAGGCCAACAACAGCGAGTTGCAATTGCTCGCGCCTTAATAAACGATCCCTTATTGATTTTAGCAGATGAAGCGACAGGTAATTTAGACAGCAAAACATCCTATGGAATAATGATGTTATTGCAGGAGTTGAATACCGTTCAGGGGAAAACTATAGTTTTTGTTACGCATGAAATGGATATAGCTTCGTTTAGCAAAAGGACAATTACTTTAAAAGACGGAAGAATAATTTCGGATACTTTAAATGCCAATGTTAGAAATGCCAAAGAGCTCTTAGCTAATGGATTTGAAACTTCAGAGCTGAAATCGGAAACAAAATGAAAATCATAAACCTCATTCAGATTGCTTGGCGGGCGCTTTCTCGCAACAAAATCAGAACATTTCTCACTATGCTGGGAATTATAATAGGAGTAGCCTCTGTTATTACTATGATAGCAATTGGTCAAGGATCCAAGCAAAGTATCCAGAAACAAATTACAGCCATGGGAAGCAATATGATTATTATTCGACCTGTAAGTACCCTAATGGGAGGTGCCAGAATGGATAATAGCAGTGTGCAGACTTTGACGGTATCGGATGTTAAAGCATTAGAAAAACAAGTAAGTACGATTAATGGTGTAAGTGGTTCTGTATCTTCGAGGGGACAAATCATCAATGGCCCTTATAATTGGTCAACTACTGTTCAGGGAGTAAGTCCCTCTTATTTAAGTATTCGAGGTTGGACCTTAGAGGAGGGAATCCCTTTTAATAATCAGGATGTAAAATTAGCCTCGAAAGTATGTCTTATTGGGCAAACCCTTGTTAAAAATCTATTTCCTAATGGGGAAAATGTTTTAGGACAGCGAATTCGTTTTAAAAGAATTCCTTTTAAAATAATTGGGATTTTAAATAGGAAAGGAGAGAATACCTTTGGTCAGGATCAGGATGACGTTTTGTTAACTCCTTTAAGTACTGTTCAAAAAAGAATATTATCCACTATTTATTATCAAACGATTTTCGCTTCTGCACTTGATGAAAATGGAACTGAACTAGCTGCTTCCGATATTCAAAAAGTTTTGCGTAGAAGTCATAAATTACAAAACGAGGTCGAAGATGATTTCACTGTTCGTACTCAGGCTGAACTTATTCGAACTTTTTCTAGCACTAGTCAGACTTTGACTTTATTGTTAACCGTAATCGCCAGTATATCCTTAATCGTTGGTGGAATTGGGATTATGAATATCATGTATGTCTCCGTTACTGAAAGGACCCGTGAAATTGGATTAAGAATGTCTTTAGGCGCCAGAAGTATGGATTTGTTACTTCAATTTTTGATAGAAGCCATTATGATTAGTATCAGTGGTGGATTGATAGGAGTTGTACTTGGAATTAGTGCAAGTAAGCTCGTTTCTTATTTTATGCACTGGCCTATTTTGATTACCCAAAGTTCGGTTTTGATTTCCTTTTTAGTTTGTTTTGCAACGGGTGTTTTTTTTGGATATTACCCGGCATTAAAGGCTTCGAGGATGAATCCAATTGTCGCTTTGCGATATGAGTAGCATAATGGTTAGCAGTATATTATGAACAAAAGTTAAAAGTTTGTTTGAACGATTTAATCCTCATTTAATTGTGTTTTAATGAGCTATATTTGCAATTGTATGGAGCTTAAAAGTTTTGGGATTTACAATACTGTAACAACTAAATAACTTGCCAAATTTTTCGTTTTTCCCCAAAGCGAATTTATTTGAAATTGATATACCAAACGAATTTTACCAAAAATTTCTTGTCGGATGTAATCAAAAAAAGCTGTTTTTTTTAAACAAAAAACCTAAATAAACAGGCGTGATTGCTCGTTTATAATTCCAGTTTGCATTTCTGTTTTCGATTATAATTTTTGAGTTTCCTAAAAGTGTATTAAAAAAACACACTAATTACTGGTTGTTGATTGGATCATTTCCAAGGTACAAAGTTCTAAATTTTAATTCAGTCAATCTTCGAGAAGAAGGTTTTATTCCAAATTTTAATTCAACAGATGAACGATAATAAACAGATATTCCAAACCAACACTAAAAAGAGATGGAAAGTTTTTCAATGGTCGACACGATCCCTACTTTTTATCCTTGTACTAATTATTCCAGTACTTCTGATTACGATAAAAAGAGGATTAAAACCAAATTTACCTTTACTTACGAATGAATATATACGTTCAAAAGATTTGGCAAAGCCAGAATTTGCTCTTACATTAAATAAGAACGAATTACGGAAATACAAAGGGTTTGATGCTTTTTTGAATATAAAAGCAAAAAATGAGCGTCTCAAGAATAAAACTTTAGAACTTAAAGAAACCTCTGAGGTTAGAGCTGCTTTTTATGTAGATTGGGATCCGCAAAGTTTATTTTCATTGCAAAAAAATATTAAAAAACTCAATATGGTTGTACCAGAATGGTTTTTTATAGATTTCAAAACCGACCTACTAAAGGTAGAAATAGATACCGCCGCGCTTAAAGTTATGCGGAAAAATAATATCAAAATTGTTGCCTTAATAAACAACATTGATCAATCAAAACAAGATGGAGAATTTGATGGGGAGTTATTGCATCGAATTTTAAATTCTCCAGCAAAAAAAGCGCGCCTAATAGATGATATGGTTAAAGCCCTTCAGCACTATAAACTTCAGGGGATCAATATTGATTTTGAAGAATTTAAAGAAAATAGTGATGAACCCATTATCGCTTTTCAAAAAGAACTGTATGAACGTTTGCATCCTATGGGTTATCTTGTTACACAGGATATCATGGCTAGGAATACCGATTTTAATATTAAAGAACTTGTAAAATATAATGATTATGTTTTTTTGATGGCGTATGACGAACATTTTGCGGGTAGTAATTCGGGGAATATCAGTAGTCAAAAATGGATTGAAAGTGTTCTTGATGAAACGGCAAAGTCAGTTCCAACCAATAAGATCATTCTCTGTTTTGCCGGTTATGGTTATGATTGGCAGGAAAATAAAGAAGGGGTAACGGTTACATACCAAGAGGCGCTTTCGAATGCAAAACTAAATAAAGCGACAATTTATTTTGACAGTAATAGTTATAATAATTCCTATCGTTATCAAGATAGTAATGGAAAAAAACACAGTGTTAATTTTACTGATGCATCCAGTAATTTTAATACGATACGATTTTCAGATGAGTATGGAACTGCAGGAACAGCACTTTGGCGTTTGGGAAGTGAGGATGAACGATTGTGGCAATTTTATGACAGGAGTCTGACAAATGCGAGTTTAGTCCAAAATCCTTTTGATTTTAAGACTTTAGAGAATGTGAATTTCGGATTTTCCTCTCCTGATTATATTGGTGATGGTGAGATTTTAAATGTAGTTACAGACCCTCAAGTGGGTAAAATTAAGTTGGTGATTGATAGGAAGGAATCTATAATTTTGGAACAGCATTATCTTCAATTACCTACAAAATATGTCATTAAAAAGTATGGTAACGTTCACAATCAAGTGATACTGACCTTTGATGATGGACCGGATCCCACTTACACTCCTCAAATTTTAGATATTCTAAAAAAAGAGAAAGTAGCCGCTACTTTTTTTATCGTTGGGCTGCAGGCGGAAAACAATATTCCCTTATTGCAAAGAATTTATTCAGAAGGACATGAAATTGGGAATCATACTTTTACCCATCCCAATATCGCAACGGTAAGTTTAGAACGCGCTTCAACAGAAATGGAAGCTACTCGATTATTGATTGAAGCAGTGACAGGAAGAAGTACAGTCCTTTTCAGGGCGCCCTATAATGCGGACGCAGAACCGACAACTGAAAATGAATTGAAGCCAATATCCTTAAGCAAGCAACAAAATTATTATACTGTAGGAGAAAGTATAGATCCTAATGATTGGGAAAAAGGAGCATTAGCTGATAGTATATATGTTAGAACGATTCGGCAATATGAGGCTAATCCAGATAAAGGAATTATTCTGTTACACGATGCAGGAGGCAACAGGCAGGCAACAGTAGATGCTTTGCCCCGGATTATTAGTTATTTCAAAAGTAAAGGAGTCCAATTTACTACAGTTGCCCAATTATTGGGTAAATCTAAAACTGAAATAATGCCAAAGGCAAGGGAAATTTTTTTAAATCTAGATCTGTTTATTTTTAATTTTGGCTATTGGTTTCAGCATTTTATTACGGCTATATTTTGGGTTGCTATTCTTTTAGGCTTTTTTCGTATTCTGCTTATGGCGACAATGGCATTTTTAAAAAAATGGAAAGACCACAAGTATCCTCCCCTCTATTCGGCATTAGAGAATGGTGAATATCCAAAAGTTAGTATTATTGTTCCTGCTTATAATGAAGAAATTAATGCGGTAAAAACCATTGAAAATTTATTATTACAGGATTATCCAAATTACACTATAGTTTTTGTGGATGATGGTTCAAAAGACAGTACTTATTTGCAGATTTCAGCCGCTTTTGGAAGTCATAAACAGATAGAAATTTTCACTAAAGAAAACGGTGGAAAGGCTTCGGCTTTAAATTTTGGAATTGCGCAAACGTCGGATGCTTATGTTATCTGTATTGATGCCGATACGCAACTTAAAACGGATGCTGTATCTCAATTGATGAAAGGCTTCAGAGTTAAATTAAAAAACAATCCCGTTATAGGTGCTATTGCCGGGAATGTAAAAGTTGGAAATGAAAATACGATGCTCACTAAATGGCAAAGTATAGAATATACCACGGCACAAAATTTTGACCGGAGAGCCTTTGATTTAATCAATGGGATTACCGTTGTTCCGGGAGCTATTGGCGCTTTTCGAAAAGAAGCTATTGAGGCAGCTGGAGGTTTTACCACAGATACCTTAGCGGAAGATTGTGATTTGACAATTCGAATTCTGCGAAAGGGTTATACCGTTACCAATTGTGTCGAAGCTATTGCAATTACTGAAGCTCCTGAGACTTTAAATGAATTTATGAAGCAACGTTTCCGTTGGAGTTATGGTATTATACAGGCCTTTTGGAAGAATCGAGATGCTTGTTTTAATCCAAAGTATAAAGGTTTAGGGATGATATCTTTGCCGAATGTCTTTATTTTTCAAATTATATTGCCCATTTTTGCTCCTTTGGCTGATTTGATTTTAATTGTCAGTTTGTTTTGGAATCACGACAACATTGACAGTTTACATAAAATTGGAATCTATTATCTTGTTTTTATGGTTGTTGATATGTTGGTAAGTGTAGTCGCCTTTGTTTTTGAAAAAGAGAAATTAGGGAAACTTATCTGGCTGATTCCACAACGATTTGTCTATAGACAGTTGATGTATGTGATTTTGTTTAGAGCTATTAAAAAGGCGATAAAAGGAGAAAATCAGGGATGGGGAGTTTTAAAACGCACTGGAAATGTAAAGTCAGTTCAGAGCTGAAAGTGATAAGATGGCTTAGAAAAAATAAAGGAAATCGGCTCTATAAATTAGTCAATATCCTTTATGAATTCATCGTATTCAGCGTAAAACAGTTCAAGGGCATTCATATTTTTATTAAAAAACGCATAAATTTCTTCCCAATATTTGGGATTGCTAACACTTACCTCTCGTTTTTCGACCCAAACACGGCTAATCGTTTTTCCGTTTTCTAAAGTGAAGTTTTTTTCGAACACCAGGTTTTTTATGAATTCGGTTTCAAGAATGTTTTTAAGAGCTATTAGTTTGTCAAAATAAGCCAGTCTTTTGCCCTCATTTCGATGTTCGATATCAATTAGAACCTGAGCTTTTGTATTTTCGACATAAAATTTAAAAGAAAAATCTTTAATTTTTGTGTCATATAAGACCCATTTTCGCGGATATTTTTCGGAGAAAGTGACCCAAAATTCTTGCTTTAACTTTTGATTTTCTTGTTTGGAGTACATGTAAATGGTTTATTTCGAATTTGATGCTAAATGAATTGCTCTAAAAGGAAATGCATCAGTTGAATTTTTGTAAATTCGTATTTGCCCGTTTCCTAATTAATTTCAGGTTGTAAAAATAAGCTTTGATTATGGATTTTCAGAATTTTATTAAAAGCATTTCTACTATAAATAGTGAAATACTACTTGCTTCGGTGGCTCACAGGATTATGGCACCAGCAGAGCGTATAGACTTAATGAATGTCGAAAACTTTGAAAATATTAATCCGAGAGAGGCTGCGGTCATGATGTTGTTTTATCCTAAAAATGGCCTAACCCATTTGGTTTTGATACTTCGCAATTCCTATAATGGCGTTCATTCTTCCCAAATTGCTTTTCCCGGGGGAAAGGTTGAATTGAGTGATCTGTCTTTTGAACATACTGCTTTACGGGAAACCGAAGAAGAAATCGGGATTGCTTCGGAGAAGATCAAGGTACTGCGTTCCTTCAGCAAGATCTATATTCCTCCTAGTAATTTTATGGTCTATCCCTTTTTAGGATATAGTACTGAGGAATTGGTTTTTAATCCAGATCCAAGTGAGGTTGCAGGAATTATAGAGCTTCCTTTGGTCGATTTTTTAAACGAGGAAAATATCATCAGTAGGCGAATGTCAACTTCCTATTCTCCAGATGTGATGGTGCCTGCATTTGATATTCAGGGGCATTTTGTATGGGGGGCCACGGCAATGATGTTGAGTGAATTAAAAGAAACATTAAAAAAAGTGTTGTAAACAGTTTGTTTGTGTAGTTAGTATTCACTATTTTTCCAAAAAAAAACTATCATGGGTTTAATAAAAAGAAATCCTTTTGGTCATATACTCTTCGTTAAAAAGGGATTAATCCGATTGTTTGCACTTATAACACACCGACGTTACCGGGGATTTAACGAATTAAAAATAGAAGGTTCTGAAATTATTCGAAATTTACCAGAACGGAATGTGCTTTTTATTTCCAATCATCAGACTTATTTTGCTGATGTAGTTGCGATGTTTCATGTTTTTAATGCCAGTTTGAAGGGGCGGGAAGACAGTATAAAAAATGTACTCTATATTTGGAATCCAAAATTAAATATTTATTATGTAGCGGCTAAGGAAACGATGCAGGCAGGATTATTACCTAGGATATTGGCTTATGCAGGTGCAATTTCAGTGGAGCGCACTTGGCGTGAAAAAGGAGTGGATGTTGTTGAAAAGCGGGATGTGAATCCATGTGATTCCGAAAATATAAAAATTGCACTTGAAGATGGTTGGGTTATTACTTTTCCACAGGGAACTACAAAGGCATTCAAGCCGGTTCGACGAGGTACAGCACATATTATAAAACAGCACCGTCCTATAGTAATTCCGATAGTTATTGACGGTTTTCGACGTTCTTTTGATAAGAAAGGTTTGCGAATGAAAAAGAAAGGCATTTTGCAATCGTTTATTATAAAAGAGCCTTTGGATATTGATTATGACAATGACAGTATTGATGATATTGTTGAAAAAGTAGAATTTGCCATCGAGCAGCATCCTTCCTTTTTGAAAGTGATTCCAATAGAAGAATTAAAAGAAGCCGAAGAATTAAATACTATTCGGCAATGGGAATATTAAAATAAAAAAAAGAGGCAATTGCCTCTTTTTTTATTAAAAATCTATTTTTTGTAATTCCTTGTAATTCGCATTTAATCTTCGCAATAAAGTACCATAAATGAGCCGGTAAAATAGCCAGAATGAGCCAAATATTAATGCACTAAGCAAAATGATAACTAAGACTGTCAAGGCAATTAATTTATCATGCCCAGCAATTTTTTCCATGAGTACCTTTACTTCTGGACTATATGAAAAGGCGAGAATAAAACCCAAGATTAAACTTAAACCTAACATAGCTAAGTTATAACCAACATATTGTTTGACGGTTCTGCGGGTTTTTAAAATGTCACGCATTAATTGTTCGGTCGCCACAGTAGTAGAAATGGCTTTGTAATTTTTATAAAACAAGTAAATAAAAATTAAGATTATGCCAAAATTAATATAGTTTAAAATTCCGTAATAGCCAATCCATTCTTCGTGATGCATACTTATAAGTTGATCATCTGAATTATAAAGTAAACCGATTGTTGTCCAAAGGACTACTTCCAGAATACTAATGATTAGAATCCACTTCACAATAGAAGATGATTTTTTGTGCAGCATAGTATAGATTTCTGTTTCCGAAATCTGTTCAAAAGAATTTCCATTCTTCTGCCAATCTTTTTTCAATAAATCCAGCTCTTTCATACTCTCTATTAAGGATTTAATATTTTTTTTAATTTCCCTTTAATTCTATTCATTTTTACTCTTGCATTCACTTCGCTAATACCCAAAGTTTCCGATATTTCTCTATAATCTTTGTCTTCTAAATACATAAAGACCAAAGCTTTTTCGATGTCATTGAGCTGATAAACGGCTTCGTACATCAATTTTATCTGTTCTTCTTCTTCGTAATTGTAATCATCGGGACTTATGAAAAAAGATTGTTTTTCATAATTTACCGTTTTGACAGCACGTGTACTTTTTCGATATAGCGTAATTGCGGTATTCAAAGCCACGCGATAGGCCCAGGTTGAAAATTTACTATCCCCTCTAAATTTGGGAAAAGCTTTCCAGAGTTGAATCGTTATTTCCTGAAACAAATCCTTGTGCGCGTCATCGTTATCAGTATACAACCTACATATTTTGTGGATTATATTCTGATTTTCTCGCAACTGCTTTACAAAAGACGATTCAAGACCCGTATTCATATTTTTGTTAGTATGTATATCCTTAAATTTGTTACAAGATAGTCGGTTTATAGGAGGTGTAATTTAGCATTTTATAATAAATGAAAATTAATAGTAAATAGCTATAAGACCGTAAAAATCGTTGTGGTAGTTTTTTTAAAATTAGAGGACTTCTTTATCCCGATAATAATTAACCATCAAGTCAACAAACCTGCTGTAGCTTTCCATACCCTCTTTTTGTTGGTTTATTTTCAGGAAATTGTCATAAAAGAGGTGAAATCCTTTTTCAATCGGTGTTTGGTATTGCTTCCAGAAGTCTTCACTTTCCTGATAATTTTTCAAAATTCCGGGATGGATGGTTTTTAATAATTGATCCAGGATTAGTGGATTTTTTAGTTGCCAATTTGATAAGCAATAGTTTAAAGCCAAGCTGTAACCAGAATATTGAATGTAAGTATCTTCATTTTTTACGGAAGCTAGAAAGCCAATAAAATTACACTCACTTTCGCTTGCATATCCCATCTGATGCGCCATTTCGTGAGTTGTCGTTGTAGGGAAGCTGTACATTGGTGTCAAATCATTGACTTGCGCTTCATTTGTAAACGGATTCAAATAGCCTCCAAAACCCATGTAGGTTAGGGGTAAGCTGATGATTGATTTTTTTATACTAGGATTCGAATAGGCAAAAAAGGGATATTGCCTGGCTAGGTTTTTATATCCCTCCAGATTTTTCTCAAAAACCTGTTTCTGGGTATATGGAAAACGTATTTTAGAATTCGTATTTTTTGTAATTTGTAACTGGATGGCGTTTGTTTTAATTATTAATTTTTTGGTAAAAGCCAATAAATCGGCATCCGAATAGTCTGTTTTGATGTTCATTTTCTCAGAGAGTGGCAAGCGGTAATAATTGAGTGCCCAAAGAAAGTGGAATAGGAAATAGAAAACCGAAAGCGCACCCAAAACCGTTAGGAACTTAGATGTAGAATTTTTTGAATTTGACGGTATTTTTCGAGATTTGAAAATTTTCCAAAACCATTTTAATATAAAAAAGACAAGCAAAAAATAAAGGCAATCACCAATAGAAAAGGGAATATTTCCCCAAGTTCCTCGGGAGAATTTGGCTATTATTGGATACAAACCATTGCTATAATACCGTTCTATCCCTTCTGGAAAGAAGGAAATAATCTGCAAAATCAGAATCTGTATTAAAAGGAATAAGGGAAGGACGAATTTGCGTTTCACCGTTTTGTTTTGGGATAAAAATAACGATTTAAATAGAAGCAGGCCTCCATTTTTTTGTAAATTTGTTTCGCCTGTAAAGTAAGGATTACTTTTGGAATTTTATACAACAGCTAAAAACTAAACATACACTATGAGTCAAGAAATTAGAAATCTGGAACCAAAAGCACTTTGGAATAAATTTGCCGATTTGAATGCGGTACCCCGTCCTTCTAAAAAAGAAGAGCGCGTAATTGAATTTATGATGAATTTCGGAAAAAGTCTCGGATTAGAAACTTTTGAAGATGAAATCCGGAATGTAATTATCCGAAAACCGGCAAGTCCAGGAATGGAAAATCGCAAGACTGTTGTGCTACAAGGCCATTTGGATATGGTACATCAGAAAAATGCTGATACTGTTTTTGATTTTAATACCCAAGGAATAGACATGTATGTTGATGGAGACTGGGTTCGTGCACGTGGAACGACTTTAGGTGCTGATAATGGGCTTGGAGTAGCAATGATTATGGCTGTTTTAGAAAGTTCGGCCATTCAACATCCTGCAATAGAAGCTTTGTTTACCATAGACGAAGAAACTGGAATGACGGGAGCGATGCAATTGAAAGGTGGCGTTTTAAAAGGAGAAATTCTTTTGAATATGGATACGGAAGAAGATGATGAAATAGACATCGGTTGTGCGGGAGGTATTGATGTCACCGCAACAAGGGCTTATAATGAAGAAGAAACCCCAGAAGGGTCGGTGGGTTATACTATTAGTGTCAAAGGTTTAAAAGGCGGACATTCCGGTATGGACATTCACAAAGGATTGGGGAATGCGAATAAAATCATGAACCGATTGTTGTATGATGGATTTGAGAATTTTGGTCTTCAGATTTCAGAAATCAATGGAGGAAGTTTGCGCAATGCCATTCCGAGGGAAAGTCAGGCTGTTGTAATTGTGGCTCAGATGTATGATGAAGCATATGTTTTTGATATGCAAGAAATTATCAATGACATAAAAACCGAATTTAAAACTACTGAACCGAATTTGACAATTCTAATTGAAAAAAGAGAATTGCCAGAAAGAGTTATGGATTTGGGTGTTCAGGAAGGAATTATACGTTCTATTTATGCTGCTCAAAACGGAGTTTATCGCCTGAGTGCTGATATGGAAAATCTAGTGGAAACTTCTAATAATATAGCTCGAGTGATTGTTAAGGATGGGGAATTGTCAATAGGTTGCCTGACGCGTTCTTCTGTGGAAACTTCTAAATATGATTTGGCCAACGCCTTGCGTGCTGCCTTTGAATTATCGGGCTGTGAAGTAGAATTATCTGGATCTTATCCCGGTTGGACACCAAATGTAAAATCAGAAATATTAGACGTTCTCGTGCCTCTATACGAAAAACAAAACAATGCGAAACCGAAGGTTGTAGCTTGTCATGCGGGATTAGAATGTGGAATATTAGGAACGAATTATCCGGATATGGACATGATTTCTTTTGGACCAACCATTCATGGCGCACATTCACCGGATGAAAGAGCGAGTATATCTTCTTCTCAGAAATTCTGGAAATTTGTTTTAGCCATTTTAGAGAACATTCCAGAGAAAAAACAATAGTTAGAAAGTATAAGAAAAGAAAGCTCGTTTAATATTAAACGAGCTTTCCTTTTTTAAATAGGAGTAGAAGCACACCAATAAGAAACACTATTTGTTTTTCTCAATGAAAGTTTTAATTTCATCAAATCTATTATTCCAAGGAAAAAAATATTGCGTCACCATAGGAATGTGTTTTTTATTTAAAATTATTGGTTTTACCTCTGGTTGAAATACGTGAAGTCTTTCTAAAAATCGGGCATTACCGTCTTTTATGGATTGGTAGGTTTTAGTTCCCAGGTAAATCATAAAGGGTGGTGTGTTTTTGTCCAAGAAATAAATAGGAGAGGCAGCTTTCCAAATCTCGGGATCAGCAGACCAGGTAGTCAGATAATCATCTTCTTGAGTAGGAGGGTTTTTCTCCAGATAATATTTCATGTCTAAGGCAGCAGCATCGTTAAGAATAATTCCTTTTATGATTGCTTTATCCTGAATGTATTTTGGACTAGTACCCACTAAAGCAACTAAATGCCCACCTGCAGAATGTCCGGTTAAGAAAATAGATTTCGGATCTCC